>JBKCLM010000106.1:0-14251 GCA_046300655.1 Chloroflexota bacterium
AAATGGCTGCATATATACGTATGTTGAGTCCATTCGTGGAGATTGCATTGATTCGTGACGTGGGGCATTGTATAAGACGAGAGAATCCGAGGGCGTTTGCGGCGCTGGTGTGGAGTTTTTTGAGGGGAAGTGAAAAGTGAAAAGTGAAAAGTGAAAAGTGAAAAGTGAAAAGTGAAAAGTGAAAAGTGAAAAGTGAAAAGTGAATAGGTGAATAGGTGAATAGGTGAATAGGTGAAATGAGTGCTATAGTGATGTCGCAGTGGGTAGTCAATGAGGAGCATGTGATGATTCACTATGATTTGAATGAAGTGACGAAGTTGACGCAGGCGTTGGTGGCGATTCGGAGCTTCCCAGGGGAGGAGCATGCGGTACAGCAGTACATCGTCGATTGGTTCGCCAAGTATCACATCTCGACGGAGATTCAGACGACCAAAACAGCCCCGAATATAATAGTGCGCATTGAGAATGGCGACGGTCCAACGATCATGCTCAACGGCCATGTTGATACCGTGCTGGTAGCCGAAGGCTGGGAGTGCGATCCGTTTGTGGGTAAGATTGACGGTGAAAACTTCTATGGGCTTGGGGCCTGCGACATGAAGTCGGGCGTAGCGGCGATTATGTTGGTGACGCGCGAGATGTTCCGTCACAAAAATCGCTGGAGCGGCACGCTTATCTTCACCTCTGTCGTCGATGAAGAAGCCTATTCGGTTGGCGCTTATGCGTTAATCGACAGCGGTATCAAGGCCGATTACTGTATCGTCAGCGAGCCAATGCCAGGGATGGTCTTGGGTGCTACCGGCAAAGTGCTCGTCAAGGCTGACGTGATTGGCAAGGCGGCGCATGGCTTTATGCCGTGGCAAGGTATTAATGCCGCGAGCGAGGGATCGCGCTTTGTGGTGGGCGTTGACCAGTTGCCGCTGGGTCAACATGAGCGCATCCCATCCTCACAGTCAGTGTTGTCGTTTTTGAGTGGGAGCGCACAGTACGTGGTGACCATCCCTGAGCGTGCTGAGATTTTGGTGTCACGCCAAATAGTTCCCGGTGAGACCAAAGAGAGCGTGTTGGCGCAGATGCAAGGCGTGGTCGATGGACTCAAATCGCCGGCGCGTATTGAGCTGAGCACGCCTCCCCCCTACTACCCGTCGTATGATATTGACCCGCAACACCGCTTGATTCAGGTGATGCAAGAGGCCTACCGAGTGGTGCACCACCGCGAAGCGGAGCTGACGTATTCAACCGGTGTCGGTGATGCGAATTTGTTCAACGGTCTGGCCGGCATTCCATCGGTGAATCATGGCCCGACTGGCGGTAACTTCCATCAATGCAATGAGTGGGTTAATTTGCCGTCGATTGCCGCCTGTTGTGTGGTTTACACGCGGGCGTTGATGGCGTTCATGGGCAAAGAGCTCTAGGACAATACGTGATGTAGCGGGTGTCATACGATGGCACCCGTTTTTTGTATGATGGAGAGAGCGATGACCATCCAGTATGATTTGACTGAAGTAACCGCACTTACGCGAGCCATGGTGGCGATCCAGAGTTATCCCGGGGCTGAGCATGCGGTACAGCAGTATGTGATTGAGTGGTTTGCAACGCAAGGTATTACAGCCGAGGTCTGGCCGACATCTGCCGCGCCGAATGTGGTTGTGCGTCTCGAAAATGGACCTGGCCCGACCCTCATGCTCAACGGCCACACAGACACGGTGTTAGCCGCCGAGGGCTGGGCCTGTGACCCGTGGCAAGGGCGTATCGATGGCGGTCGCTTGTACGGGCTCGGCGCGTGTGACATGAAGTCGGGCATGGCCGCTATTATGCTGGTCACGCGTGAGATGCACCGCCATCGTGATGCCTGGAGCGGTACGCTCATCATGAGTGCGGTGGTAGATGAGGAAGCTTACTCGGTCGGCGCCAATGCGCTGATTGAACAAGGCATCAACGCCGACTTTTGTATAGTTGCTGAGGCATATCATCCCAAGATTGGCATCGGCGCCGCCGGCAAAGTGCTGGTCAAAGCTGACGTGATTGGCAAAGCGGCGCATGGATTTATGCCGTGGCAAGGGATTAATGCTGCCAGCGAGGGTGCGCGCTTTGTGGTGGGGGTTGATCAGTTGTCGCTTGGTACGCATGAGCGTATTCCGGCATCGCAATCGGTGTTATCGTTTTTGAGTGGCAGTGCCCAATATGTGGTGACGGTGCCGGAGCGGGCTGAGATTTTGGTGTCGCGCCAGATTGTGCCTGGTGAGACCAAAGAGAGCGTATTGGCACAGATGCAAAGTGTGGTAGATGGACTCAAATCGCCGGCTCGGATTGCGTTGAGTACGCCACCGCCCTACTACCCGTCGTTCGAGATTGCGCCCGAGCACCCATTGGTCCAGGCGGTGGTTCAAGCGTATGTGGCCGAGTGGGGCACACAGCCGGATTTGGCGCATTCGACGGGCGTGAGCGATGCCAATTTGATTGCCGAGCTCGCAGGGATACCGACGCTCTTGTATGGGCCGGATGGCGGTGACTTCCATCAGTGCAACGAATGGGTCGATCTCCCCTCGATTGTGGCCTGTTGCAACGTGTACACCCAAGTGATTCAGACGTTGATGCCACGATAGGATTGCTACCGTGACAACGTGGTATGAGATTGAGGCACAACAGCATGCGTGCTGTTGTGCCTCATTATTTAGATGATGCAGGTGAACTCGTACGACCCCGATCCGAGGATAATGGCGTCGGTGTGGGGCACCTTTTGGCCATCGAGGCGGATGGACTTGTGGTTGCTGGTAGGCAAGCGCACCTCTGCTTCGCAGCCGACAGGGATGGTGACGGTGAGGCTGAAATGGGAGCCTTTCTGCTTCCAGCTGGCTTTGTACGTGCCGAACTGTGAGTTGTAGCTACCACTGGCCGTGGTGATGTCGCCACCTGGTTGCGGGGCAATTAAGGCCACGCGGAATCCGGGGTGATCAGGGTGATCGCAAATCCCCACCATGGTGCGCATCATCCAGTCACCTACGCAGCCGTAGGCGAAGTGGTTGAACGAGTTCATGGTCGGTGTCTGCAAACCGAACTCGTGATGCCATGAGTCCCAACGCTCCCACATCGTCGTTGCGCCTTGGGTGACCGGGTAGAGCCAAGAGGGGAACGACTGCTGGCGCAATAGGCGATAGGCGATATCGTTGCGACCACCCTTAGTCAAGGCGGGCAACAAATGCATGGTGCCGACAAAGCCAGTTGAGAGATGATTGCCACGGCGCGTAATGTCGCGCACCAACCGATCAGCGGCGTAAGTCACTTGCTCAGGCTTGAGGAGATCGAGGTTGATGGCCAAGGCGTAGTTGGTCTGTGTCTCGGCATTGAGTTGCATGTTGAGATGGACCAAGTGTGAGTGGACTTGCGTGATGTCGCCGACCACGGCTCCTTCGGGGAAGACGTGGGCGGCGTGGAATGCTGCACGCACATCGTTGGCCATCGTGGTGTAGTATGCGGCATCGTCGTCGCGCCCGATAGCTGTTGCCATCTGCGCCATCAGGGTGGCATCGTGGGCCCAATAAGCGGTGCCAATCAAATCGCGGGCGGTGTGTGAGTCCATCGCCACCCAGTCACCGTAGTCGTTGCCACGGCGTGTCATGCGCCGCAGATTGGGGTTGGTCTCGAGCAAGAACTGCATCCAGCGCTGCATGGCGTTGTAGTTCTCGCTGATGAACTCGGTGTCGCCGTACATGCGCCACAGTGTCCATGGCACTACCACGCCACAATCGCCCCAAGCCGGTGCTCCCTCGGCTTGGACAACAATGCGCGGTGCGACATCGGGGAACGCGCCTGAGTCGTGCTGGCCGTCGCGTACGTCGCGCATCCACTTGGTCAAATAGGCTGCACAGTCCATCTGGTAGATGCCGGTGCGCACGTAGATTTGCATGTCACCGGTCCAACCCAAACGCTCATCGCGTTGTGGGCAGTCAGTCGGGACACTCATGAAGTTGCCGCGCTGACCCCAGCGAATGTTCTTCCATAATTGGTTCAGCAACGGATCCGAACAGCGGAACTCGCCGGTTAACTCGGCGTCGACGTGCATCACCAGTCCTTCAACCTGGTCGGGTTGTGGTGGTTTGTCGAGGCCGGTGATTTCGACATAGCGGAAGCCCTTGTAAGTAAAGTTAGGCTCAATCCAGCGCTCTTGACCATCAAGGATAAAGGTATCGGTCTGCTTGGCAGCGCGCAGATTGACGGTATGTAAGGTGCCGTCAGGATTGAGAATTTCGCCGTAGCGCACCACAATCTTGTGGCCTTTGGGGCCGTTGACTTTGAGGCGCATATAGCCCGCATAAATCTGGCCGAAGTCGACGATATAGACTTTGGGGCTCGGTTGGGTGACTCGTGTGACCGGCAGCTTATCGATGACACGCAGCGGTGGCGAGGTATCGGGGCTCATCAGACCGGCATAGTTGACGGTCTTGGGCGTCTTCCAGCTTTTGTCATCGAAGCCAGTCGTTTCCCAGCCATGTGGGATGCGCGTGTAATCAATGGTTGCGCCCATATAAAAATCGGCTGCGCGAATGAAGCCATCGCGCGCTTTCCACTTTTTATTGGTAAGGATGGTGTGCTTGCTGCCGTCGGCACAGGTTACATCGAGGCGACAGCGCAAGGCCGGATAATCACCGTAGCGTGAGAAGTTGTTCTCAAAACCCAAGTAGCCACAATACCAGCCGTCGGCGATGGTTGCGGCAATCACATTTTGGTTGGCTGCCAGTAACTCGCTCACGTCGTACGCCTGATACATAGCGCGGTAGTTGTAGTCGCTCCATCCAGGTGTCAAGACGCGGTCGCCGACGACAGCGCCGTTCAGCGTGATTTCGTAGAGACCGAGCGCGGATGCGTACAATGTGGCACTCACAACAGGGCTCGGCAACGTGAATTGATGGCGGAGCAGCGCGGTTGGTTGGCTCATCTCTCCGGCGTCTTTGGCAGTGGGAAAGGCAATCCACTCTGCACCTTCCCAGTCGTTGGAACTAAGACCATGTTGCCAGTGTGCGGGATTACTCCAGCCTGAGGCAACATCATCTTCGTCCCAAATCTGGACACGCCAAAAAACGGTTTGGCCACTGCCGATTGGTGGACCTGCGTATCGCACGGATGGTTGCAGGTCACTGACTATTTTGTTGCTATCCCATAATAGGTCAGACTGCTTTTTGAGGGACTGGACAGATGTGGCCACTTGAATCTGATAGGCGCTCTGCCGTCGATTGGTGCCGCTCCCTTTGAGGCGCCAACTCACGCGTGGATGGCGGCTTTCGATGCCACGCGGATCGACCAAATATTCACAACGCAATTGATGTGGTCGGAGGAGACTCATGAACTACTCCTTTGTAGAACAATACGGTTGGGTGCCATTATCCTAGCACAAAAAAGATGAGTGGCCGGTGACGCTCCTTTCGATTTCAATGACTTAGTATTCTCTAAGCAAAAATGTTCGTGTGTAGGTTGACACAATATCATGACTGAAGGACACTACATAATGGGAGTGAAAAGGAGGGTACGTGTCTATTTTTTTGATAACGATGATGCTTTGGTCATACATATCGCCCGGAGTACATGCTGTGCATGAATACGAGCAGTCGAAACGTGGAATCATTGCCGAGGATCCTGTTGATTATACCGTGTTGTTTGATTTCAGCTCGCCTGCTGCGACTGATGCGTGGTATGCGCGCAACGACAATGTGATGGGGGGAATTAGCGACGGCTACGCACAGGTATCACCGAATAAAACAATGCTTTTCGCCGGCGAAATTCGTTTCGAGAACAATGGTGGATTTGCCTCGATACAAACAATTTTTGATACACCACGCGATATCTCTGTCTACGAAGGTGTCGTCATTTGGATGAAGGGCAATGGCGATCGTTTTGGTATTTACCTGCGTAACGGCACAGGCGGCCTTGCATATCAGGCAACGTTTATGACGACCGGCGATTGGCAAGAGATTCGTTTGCCATTTAGTGCTTTCCGTTCGATACGTTCGGGTGAACCGGTGATTGCGCCGCCATTCGATCCGACGCGCTTGCGTTCGATGAGTGTGATGAATGGATACAATCAGCCGGGTAAGTTTGCCGTTGAGATTCGAGCGATAGGTGTCTATGTTGAATAAAAATTTGACGACCTTGCTGTTGTTGGTCATCAGCGTGATGTGTTTGGGTTCGTGTGCGCTCCCTGTCACCCAAAATGAAGCGGTGTTACCGCAGGATGTATCGATGAAACTTGTTGATTTTTCGTTACCTAATGAAACAAAGGCGTGGTCGCCTCTCAATGATGGAGTCATGGGCGGTGTGAGTCGCAGTGAGATCGTGGCCACCACGAGTGGTACGGCCATCTTCCGTGGGGTAGTTAGTTTCGAGAATAACGGTGGGTTTGCCACGATTCAAACGAATTTCGCGCAGCCCGTCAACTTATCGGCCTACCGTGGGATCGCAATGCGCATTAAGGGCGATGCCAAGCGCTATGGGATGTATCTGCGCACGAACTCGCGGTCGCTGGTATACCAGGCGACGTTTGTGACCACAGGCGAATGGCAGACGGTGCAGTTACCGTTTGACCAATTCAAACCGACGTACTTTGGTCGGACTGTACCTGGTGATGCGATTGACACATCTATTATTCGTTCGATGAGTGTGTTGATTGAATACAAACAAGAGGGGCCGTTTGCCATTGAGATTGCCCATATCGGCGTGTATTGAGTAGGTGGGTACTGTCTATACCGAGGAGTACTCATAAAGTGATGCGGGGACTCGTAGTGGCGTCGCTTGCGGCACCCGACGTGTTGTAGGGATAACGCTCTGCGACACGGTGCCCCGGTATGAAAACGAAAAAACGCCGCACTGCAGTTGCTGCAGCGCGGCGTTGATGATTGTGATTAGACCTTGCGAGGGGCTACGATGTTGGCCTTGATGCGATGACCACGAATGGTTGCGTGGTTAAGGACATCTACGACACGACGTGCGTCGCGTTGTGGCACATTGACATACGAAAACCCATCATGGAGTTCGATGCTTCCAATCATGCGGCCGGGGATGTTGGCCTCGTTGGCGATGGCGCCGACGATGTCACCAGCCCGGATACCTTTGGCGCGGCCGATATCAATCCACAAGCGTACGCTCCCACGATCGTTGCCACGGAACTGCGGGTTGCCGCTGGACCCGTGTGGATTGTTGGTGCGTGGTGGCTGCGTTGATGCGCGCTGAACGGCATTGATCGAGTTGGCCAATGGGTCTGATTGAGGTGTCGTCATCTGCTCGCCGAAGGCAATGCGCAAGGCGGCAGCCGCAATCGTCATGGCGTCATGCTGCTCAGTCAACTGACCCAACAACTCACGCTCTGCATGCAGTTCATGAGCATTGATGGTATTAACAATTTGCTGGGCAAAACGTTGGCGTTGGCGCTGACGTAAATCGACCAAACCTGGGATTTGGTGGATGTTGATCAAGGCCTTGGTCATGCGCTCGATTTGGCGCAAAACGAAGCGCTCGCGCGGCGTCACAATCGAGATAGCCACACCACTGCGGCCGGCACGACCTGTACGGCCGATACGGTGTACGTAGACCTCGGGGTCGGGCGGTAACTCATAGTTGATGACGTGCGTGACGTGGTCGACATCGAGGCCACGGGCGGCTACGTCTGTGGCAACCAAAATGTTGCTCTGGCTGGTGCGGAAGCGTTGCATCACGCGGTCGCGTTGGGTTTGCGACAATTCGCCGTGGAGTGTGTCGCAGTTGAACCCGCGGGCAGTCAACTTCTCGCCGACCTGGTCGACATCCATGCGGGTGCGACAGAAGATCATGGCTGCGCCTGGCTCCTCGAATTGAAGCAGGCGTGAGAGTACCTCAAAGCGGTCGCTGTGGAGCGCTTCGTAGGCGCGCTGCTCAACCATCTCAGCCGTCTGTTGCTTTGAGGCAATCGTGATATGGGCTGGGTTGGTCATGTAGCGCTTGGTCAGGCGCAAAATGGCATCGGGCATGGTTGCCGAATAGAGCGCCGTTTGGTGCGGGGTAGGCAGTGCTGCCAGAATTTGCTCGACGTCTTCGATGAATCCCATCGCCAACATCTCGTCGGCTTCGTCAAGGACGACCGACTGGACGGTGCCGAGATTAATCGTGCCACGATTCATGTGGTCGATCAGACGACCTGGGGTTGCTACCAAGACATGCACACCGGCGTTCAACGAGCGGATCTGGCGATCGATTGGTTGGCCACCATAGATGGCCACGACGTTGAGACGACGATGCTTTGAATATTCCTTAAACGCGCCAGCCACTTGGACGGCCAACTCACGGGTTGGAGCCAGTACCAAAACTTGGGCCTGACGCCGATCTGCATCGATTCGCTCAACCAACGGCAAAGAGTATGCTGCCGTTTTCCCTGTTCCCGTCTGTGCTTGGGCGATAACATCCTCGCCGTTCAGCATATGACGGATAGACGCTTCTTGGACTGGTGTCGGGGTCACATACCCGAGCTCGCTCAATGTGGCGAGCAGGCCCTGACTTAGCCCAAGCGCCTCGAATGTGTTGGTCACATTCCCTCCTTCGTAACAATAACCTATTAATTATACACGGTTATTGTCATTCTGGCGAGTGGGTTAAATCTGCACCTCATGTATTACTAATCTGACGCCGGATCAATCGCAATGGTTGGCGTTGTCATCTGGTATTTGTTGGCCATCTGGGTGATGGTATCGCGGAACATGGCCACAAGTTCGGGCGGGCTGAGGACTTCACACGAGCCACCATAGCGTAATAGTACTTGGCGTGTCGTCCAGAGATTGTTGACAATCGCTGTAATGGTGGCACTCCCATCATCGTGGTATTCGATCACACTATCATTAAAAAATGTCGCCAAATCACGTCGTCGTGCTACTACCGGGTCAAGTCGATAGACGAGATGATACTTGGGCTGAGGAGGGCGCTCAGGCGGGTTCATCGTCGGTAACATTTGAGCGCTCTTTTTGATGATGCGCTCAAGCCGATATTCAACCGATGTCATCGGTAATGCATGTCCTGCTGGCTCAACATTCATAAGAACTGCATCGAGATACATGTGTCCGTCGCGCATGAACAATCCGTAAGGAGCAACAATATGTCGTCGAGCCTCGTTTTGCTCAAAGTTACTCATGTACATGAAGCGCAACTGTTGACCGTATTCGATGGCTCGTTTGACTGTACGTAGCGTCTGGTTGTCAAACGATTTGTTCTGGCGTATCGGGTGGTGCAACTTGAAAATGCTCGGGATGCTGGCTGAAACTGATTGCGGTAAAAGCATACGAACTTGACGTAATAGTTTTTGTACATTGATAAATGCCGCGAGCATGTTGTCTTCGGGGAAGTTGGTTTCGAGGAATGCAAGAGCCTCAAGACTTTCGCGCGATAAATCCAGCACCGCAAAATCGCCCACGCTATGGAGCGTGTAGGTTTTGAGGTTGCGATCAAAGCTAATCTCGCAACCAAACTCGCGTTTGAGCGCATCGAGGTCGTGCTTGAGAGCCATCGCTGCGGCAGCTGGGTAGCCGTCTTGGGCTAACTCAGTATTGACCGCCTCAATCAGCTCCTCTGCTGTGCTCGGCTGACTGAAGAGTGTGCGAAAAATAATAATTCTGCGGCGGAACGTTTGTTTGGAACTGCGACGTCGACCACTAATGTGTTTGTTCATGGTGACCTCCTACTCGTCGTCGTTTATTGGCCATTGCTCACTGCGAGCGATGTCGCGTAAGCCGTCCATTAAGCGGCGCAATTGCACCATCATCATACCCACCTTGACAGGGGCATTCTCGTCTTGATCGAGCCAGCGTTGTAGTTGCCCATCGGTATAGGTGCGCAACAATCGGTCCGTCTCGTCGACCATTTGATCGAGCGACTTGATCTTGAGTTGGCGGAATTTACTACTTGCCACCACCGTATCGTCGCGCAAGTAGGCGCGCTCGTCGTTTTCGGCCTCTTCAGGTGCGTGGGTCGGTAATTCACTCTTTTGCCACGCGGTAGAGGCAGAAAGCGCCGACGCTGATTGATCCTGCGCCAGCGGCTCGTACGCCAAGCCTTTTGACTCGCTGGGCGCAACTGGTTGCATTGCCGCCATTGCACTATCTATGCTGTGGGTTGGGTTCGCAGCAAAGTAGTTGGCCAGCCGGCTCAACTCGGCCGCTGACATGCCTTCATCGACGGCTGCTCGGGCAAGCTCAAGGCGTGTTTGGTTGTCGGCAATGCGCCGGAGGTGTTGGGCTTGAGTCACGGTGAGTTGACCGGTGCGTAGGTAGTTTTGGATGCTTTCGTCGAGGTCAAGCAGTCCCAAATAGCGCCGAATTGAACGCGGTGATAGACCTACCGTGCTCCCCACATACTCGTCAAGCGCGCCTTCGTCGGCATCAGGATGTGACCGGGCGAATTGCTGGCGTAAGCGGGCAAAGGCACGTGCCTGCTCAAGGTCATTGAGATCGCGACGCTGGAGATTTTCGGTGAGTTGACGAATAAGATTGCGATCGGCCTCATCGGCAAAGACCAAACATGGTACATGCGCGAGCCCGAGGCTTTTGGCGGCTTGACAACGGCGCTGCCCATAAATCAGTTGATATTTGCCGTCATTGCGTTTGATGACACCAAGCGGTTGCAATAAGCCTTGATCGGCGATCGTCGCAGCCAGACCACTGACATCGCCGATTTCTTCACGGATACCATCGCTACTGATAATGATGTCGTGGGGATTTAATTCGATGATTTGCATGTTTCACTACTTAATGCACAATTGTGGACATATATACTGATATTGATTATACCACACCGTTGTGCACTGGTGATGAACGTTAGGAATTCGCTGGTTGGCCGAGTTGCTTTTGACGCTCGACATAATCGATAACCGCGAGTGCCTCGGCGATATCGGTCAGGCTAATGAGACCGAGGTATTCTTGATCGCGGTAGACGGCAGCTACTTGTCCGTCATTCGTGCCAATAACATTGCGCACTTCGTCGAGGGTCATGGTGTGAGGGACACGTATAAAGCCGCGTTGCATGATGCTGGCCACATACACGTCGTTCGGTTCTTGCCCAAGTGAGTGCATCACATCCTCGCGAGTGACAATCCCGAGCAGTTGGTTGCCCTGCATCACGGCAAAGTCGGGCTGGTAGGAAGTCAGAATCAAGTCGACAACGCGACTCGTGCGATCGGCAGGTGACAGTGTGAGGGCATGGCGGTTGTAAGCGTCACCGACCAGTTTCGTTTCGAGCATGGTGCGTGTACGCGTTTCGGCTTTTTCATTGCCCGCACTCAAAAAGATAAATGCTGCCGTCAGTACCATAATGATGTTGCCGGTGAGTACACCGATGACGCCGATGATGACAGCCACTGATTGTCCAATCAAGGTGGCGATGTTGGTGGCTGTACGTTCGCCTGCGAAAAGCGCCAGCAAGGCACGTAGTACGCGTCCACCATCAAGCGGGAACGCCGGGAGCATGTTGAAGAGGACCAACATAACATTGGCGGTGAACAAGGCGGATAACGCCGTATCGAGACTCGGAGTGACATCGGGGCCAGGCAGGACGTATGTCAATGAGTCGGTCATGACAAACGGTAATAGTACGAGGATTATGAGCACGTTTACTAATGGGCCGGCGATGGCA
The DNA here is from genome assembly GCA_046300655.1 of Chloroflexota bacterium. Taxonomy (GTDB): domain Bacteria; phylum Chloroflexota; class Chloroflexia; order Chloroflexales; family Roseiflexaceae; genus UBA965. The sequence goes on from JBKCLM010000106.1 coordinate 11,635, forward strand.
ATCCACAGCTCGTGCAGAGGTTTGCGCGGTAGGCGCGTAAGAAACGCCAGGCCGCCAATTGGTAGCAAGAGAATTTCGTGCACCGGGATGCCGACGCTTTTGGCTGCCAGTGCATGACCGAACTCGTGGAGGACGACACACAGAAACAACAGCAGAATCAGACCCACGCCAAACATCATGCCGCTTACACCTTGTTCGCGCCAGCGCCAAGCCTCGAACCCGATGAGCAACAAAAATGACACGTGCATTTTGATGGCAATGTCGCCGATGCGCAAAATTGTGGGTGACCAATTCATGTTTTACCTCTGTGTGTAATACGCTCTGTCTGGGCGGTAGGAATAGGTATATCACTACCGATCCGTGGAACGACTAATTCATCTCCCGGGCGACGATGCCGGTCAAACACCCAATGGCGCCGGCCGCCTTGGCGAGCTCGCTGACGGGCGTTGTGACACACTCAATGCCATGGCGTTCGTACCATGTCTGCGTGTTGGTGTTGCCGGCGGCCAGCAAAATTTTGCGCGGGCCGAGTGTCACGTGGTTGAACGCTGCGCCACGACGAACCTCATCGCCATCGGGCAACATGGCGACCTTATAGCCACGATAGCGCAGTGCCTCGACGGCGCGGTGGACTAACCGAGTTGGCCAGGCAATGGCAAGGTTGTGGTCGACAATCCGCAACATGCCCATTAAGTGCATCGTACCAAACGGCATATCCACCACAATCGTCTCGACGCCCATGTCATGGAGTACGCTGGTGATTTGGGCTGCCCCGCTGTCGTTGGTGCGTAAACCACGTCCGACGATGGCAGTTTGTGGATCGAGCCACATCAAGTCCGCACCCTCGAATGTACCACGATTACTGATGCTGCGTACGATTGGGACACCGATATCGGCCAAACGGCGTGCGGCAACGCGCTCTTCACCAGCTCGGACCTCGGAGGCGGGCCGAGCGACAATTGCACCCTCGGGCGTCATGACGAACAAGTCGGCCATGAACATCTGGTTTGGGCGTGGCGTTTCGGCAGGATCGGCATAGGTGACGGTGACGCCGTTGGTACGGTAAGCCTCGGCCATTGCATCATGCTGTGCTTGGGCTTTAGCTAAATCGAGCGGCTCGAGCATATTGACTGCATCAGGATCGAGCGAGGCGAGGAGTTCGGCACCGGGTCTGTGCAGAAGCACGTGTTTGAGCGGGCGGTATTCGCTGTCGATGCCACAGGCACCCCACAAGGTGCCAAGTTCGCCACGGAGTGCGCGCTGACGCGGTCGCCATCCATCGCCACCATAGGCTGATTGCGTGTGATTTGGATCAACATTGATCATGAGCTCATACTCCCTACTCGTGGTTGTAACCACATGCGATGAATGCACAAAATTCTATTTGCATTTGTGCCACGATGATGGTATTATACACATCGTTGTGAATGCGCTGCTAGCTCAATTGGTAGAGCAGCTGACTCTTAATCAGCGTGTTGATGGTTCGAGTCCATCGCGGCGCACCATTTAAATCCCCACCCGAGTGGTGGGGGTTTTTTGTTGTGTCCTATCCTTTCTGAATCGTAACTATTTGTGTATTCAAAATATTGCTTACCTGGATTTGTTTTTGATAGGCTAAGAGCATACCCACATATCAATCAAACAAAGGAGTTTGTCATGCAGCATATTCCAGAACCACGCCCGCGTATTGGTCTTTTTGCCGTTGGTCTTGAGGCGTATTGGTCCCAATTCACAGGCCTCAAAGAGTTATTACTCGGTTACCATGCGGTCATTGTTGCACGGCTTGAGGCCATGGGCGCCGAGGTGGTTGGCGCTGGACTCGTTGATACGGCTGCGGCTGCAGTGGCTGCTGGTGAGTACTTTGCGCGTGAGCAGGTTGATTTGCTGATTTGTCATACTGCCACATACGCCACGTCGTCTCAAGTATTGCCGATTGTGCAACGCGCAAATAAGCAGGTGTTGGTGCTCAACTTGCAACCATCTGCACAACTCGATTATCCCAACACCGATACTGCCACGTGGCTTGCCGAGTGCTCGGCTTGCTGTGTGCCCGAGATCTCGAATGCGTTCCGTCGCGCCCATATTCCATTCCAGGTGGTGTCAGGCACATTACACGACGACCCACGGGCGTGGGGTCGCATCGCCGATTGGGTGCGGGCGGCTGGGGCGGTAGCGTCACTCCGAGGCGCCCGCATCGGTATGCTTGGGCACCCGTATCCGGGCATGCTCGACATGTACAGCGATCCCACCATGTTGCATGCCCAACTGGGGTGTCATGTGGAGTGGCTCGAGTTTGACGAGTTGGCGGCCAATGTGGCTGCTACAAGTGACGAGACACGAGTGCGCCGCGAGCACGAGATTCGGGCGGCATTCCGCGAGGCACCCATGGGCGTCGACACCATCTCGCGGCCGGTGACTCCTGACGGCTTGGCCAATGCGGCCCGCACGTCGCTTGGACTCGACAAGTTAGTGACCGATTATCGCCTGAATGCGCTGTGTTACTACCATCGTGGCATGCCCGGCATGCCCACGGCTGACGCGGCAGCGCACCTGATTGTGGGCGCGACCATGTTGACCTGGCAGGGGGTACCGTGCGCTGGCGAGGGCGATCTCAAGA
>JBKCLM010000107.1:0-40704 GCA_046300655.1 Chloroflexota bacterium
GACGAATACACCCGCAAATAAGGGCACACACCGATAACAAACTGCCCGTGGTGTATGTACACCACGGGCAGTTTGTTATCGGTGTGTGCCCTTATTTGCGGGTGTATTCGTCTGTAGCCAACAAATCAGCATGGTGACGGGCGGCTACGTCGGGGTGTGAACGCAGTCGGCTCTTGAGTTGGTTTTTGCCGACCTCGCGAAACAGTGGATTCATTGGATCGTTGGTGGTACCGCGTGCCTGTGTTGCGAGCTCGGATGGGAGCTGGAGCAACGGTACTGTTGAGTTGAGCTGTGCATTAAAGAAAAATGCCACGGACAAGCGATCGCTCCCTGCTGGTGGCGTTACGACGCGGTGGACGTTGGCCAGCAAATAGCCGTTGGAGGCGAGCTCAAGAATCTCACCAATGTTGATGACAAATGTACCTGGGATTGGTGGCGCACTAATCCATTGCCCGTTATGCTCGACCTCAAGCCCTTTTTGTGTGTCTTGCAATAGGACGGTCACGAATCCACCGTCTTTGTGGGCACCTACCCCTTGTTCGCTTTCGGTGGCCTCGCGCCCTGGATAGCGGATGATTTTGAGTAAGTAATGTGGCTCGGGCGTATAAATTGGCTCAAACACCTGCTCAGATTGGCCTAATGCAGCCGCAAACGTGCGAATCAGTCGAATCGATAATTGCGCTGCCGCCGCTTGATACGCCAAAATCGTCTCGCGGAAATGTGGTAATGAAGTCGGCCATTGATTTGGACCGCGCAAGCGATCCCACGGGCGTTGTGGTGCAACCTCGGCGTAGGCTTCACGCTCGGCTGCGATGTCCACTTGCTCACGCCAATCACGTTGCCCACGCGTGAATTCCATACCTTTGCGGTTATAGCCGCGGAAGTGCGGTGAATTCACCATCTCGATGGCTAATTTTTCGGCCTCGGGTAGCGCAAAAAACTCCTTGGCTACTGCAATGGTGTTGTCAATCAGCGCTTGTGGTACGCCGTGCCCAGTCACATAAAAAAATCCGAGGTCGTATGCAGTGGTGCGCAATTCGGCCAAGAAGGCCTCCCGCTCAGCTGGATTTTGTTCGAGACGCCCTAAATCGAGTACGGGTAAGTGGGTGTAGGTTGTGGTCATTGCCTTGACTCTTCCATGATTCAATGCATCATCTGTGCCTGAACAAAAATATATTATATTGTTTATCATATTTGTCAAGTTAAGCGTATTTGGTGGATATGTATGGTGAGCGCGTGGTGTATTGAGGTTGAGAGAGAGATGTACAATGCGTGCGTGTGTGCGTTGGTGTTGTGTCGTACACGTGTTTACACGAATTAGTTTTTGAGGTGATATCGGGCTGAGTACAGACCGAGATGTGATAGACGCACGATCGTATAATCGCAAAAAATAGTGCTATAGTACACGGAGAATAGTGCTATTCTCTGTGTTTTTATTGGCAAAGGACGTGCTCCATGACAACCACGTTTGCCTCACGCATGACGCGCGTGCAGCCATCGGCGATTCGTGAACTGTTGCGCCTCGGTGACGACCCATCGGTGATTTCGTTTGGTGGTGGCTACCCTGATTCGGCGCTGTTCCCCTATGAGGAGTTGTGTGCGGCTGCGCAGACGTCGCTTATAGAAGACGGCGCTATCTCGTTACAGTACACGGCATCAAACGGCATTCCCAAGTTGCGTCAGCAAATCGCCGCACGCATGCAAGCTCAGGGGACGCCGTGTAGCGCCGATGACGTGCTGATTTTGCATGGTGGACAACAAGGGATCGACTTGGTGGGCAAGTTATATTTGAATCCGGGCGACGTGGTGATTACCGAGAATCCGACGTTCCTTGGTGCCATGATTGCGCTCAACCCGTGTGAGCCACGCTATGTGGGTGTTGAGATGGATGATGACGGCATGGACATGAATGCGCTTGAGCACGCACTACAAAACAATCCTAACGCCAAGATTATCTACACTGTGCCCGATTTTCATAATCCGACGGGTGTGACGATGAGCCTCGACCGGCGCAAGCAGTTGGTGGCGTTGGCCAATCAGTATAACGTGATTATTCTTGAGGATACGCCATACCGCGAGATTCGCTTTGCTGGCGAGCCGTTGCCGACGATCAAGAGCTTCGACACCGAAGGGCGCGTGATCTTCTTGGGCACGTTTTCAAAGATTTTGGCCCCCGGGTTACGTATTGGTTGGACCGTGGCTGCCCCCGAGATTACCCGCCAACTCGGCTTGCTCAAGTTGGCTGCGGATACACAATGTAGCACGCTCAACATGAAGGTTGTGTCGCTGTTTATGGAGCAAAACGATATCGAGGCGCATATCGCGTTGTTGCGCGACAACTATCGCCGCAAGTGCAACTTGATGCTCAACACAATGGCCGAGACATTCCCCGATACGGTGACGTGGACTAAGCCGATGGGTGGCTTGTTTACGTGGGTCAAATTCCCACAGGGCTTTGATAGTGCGGACTTTATGCGCAATCAGCTCTTGCCACACGCCAAGGTTGCCTATGTGCCTGGCGAGCCGTTTTTTGCGGAGAATCCGCAGCCAAACTATGCGCGCGTCAACTTCTCGTCGCAACCCGATTCACGCATTCTCCACGGCGTGCGCGCCATGGGCGCATTGCTCAAAAACCCGCGCTAGTTAGCCAATTGCCGCTTTGACGGCATCAAGATCGGATAAATCCGCCAAGACCGCATCGGGGTGGTGGGCAGCCAAATCGGCTACGCTAAATGGGCCAGTTGCCACCGCCACGGTGCGTGCGCCGTGTGCTTTGCCACAGGCGATATCGTTGGGCGTGTCACCGATAATCACCAGCTGACTGCCGGTAATCGTCATGCCGCGCTGGTGGGCACGTTCAATGGCAAAGCGGGGTAACTCGACGCGTGCATGGTGATCGCTGCCGTAGGCGCCGGTGTGCATGTCGACATAATCAATGAGATTGGTAAGTTGGAGTTTGAGCTCGGCCACAGCCATCATGTTGCCGGTCAGCACTGACTGATGGATGTCGGGTTGTTGTTGAAAGTGGGCCAAGGCGGCAGGGACGCCAGGGAGGACGCGGCCGCGCTGGGCCATCTCCTCGCGGCGTACGGTGAGCTCGGCCATGTAGGCTTGGGCAAAATCGTCGAGTTTGGCTTTGAGCTCGGCATGTGACACATCGCTGAAGGTCTCGAGGATGATTTGTTGATCGGTTTTGCCGGCATATTCACGCCGATCATTGCTCGACGGGCGCCCGTAGATGCGACTCATGGCGGCGCGCATCGCCTCGCCGGCGACGCCGCCGCTATAGAGTAAGGTGCCGTCGATGTCCCACAAGAGTAGTTTCATTAGAGACCCCCAAAATAGCGCAAAGCCATACGAATACGGTCGTCGATGTTCTCGGAGGCGTCAGCCGGGATATGGGCTACGGCGGCGTTAGCCTCGGCGGCACTGTAGCCGAGCCCCATCAAAATATCAATCAGCTCACTATCGCGCGAGCTCCCCGCACTGGCGGTGACGGCCAACCCTCGCATGTCGATTTTGCCTTTGAGCTCGAGTACCATGCGCTCAGCAGTTTTGCGACCGATGCCGGGGACTTTGCTAAGGCGTGTGATGTCGCCGCTGGCGAGGGCTGTGCGTAAATCGTTGGGCGAGAGGCTCGAGAGCAGATTAAGGGCTACTTTGGGGCCGATACCGCTGACGGCGAGCAGTTGTTCGAACAAGGCGCGTTGGGCTAGTGACTCGAAGCCGTAGAGGGTCTGGGCGTCTTCGCGGATGACGTGATAGACGAAGAACCGCACTGCGTCACCGTCGACCGTGCTGGCGAGGAGCGGCTTGGGCAAAAAGAGTTGATATCCCACGCCGTGGGTCTCGACGATGACAAAATCGCCGCTCGACGCGGCCACTGTGCCACTGATTAAGGCAATCATGGCTCCTCCTCTGCCTACACGCACATCAATAAAAAACTCGGCCGCACGGCCGAGTTGTAATGGAGCGGGAGACGAGATTCGAACTCGCAACCCTCTGCTTGGGAAGCAGATGCGCTACCATTGCGCCACTCCCGCTCATACAATTATTGTAGCCGGTGCAGGCGGGTGCTGTCAAGTTGTATTAGTCCACACGCTGCCGTCGTTGGGCGATAATGTCATGCAAAATGCCATCAAGCGTGGCGCAATGCTGTTGCCACGAATAATGCGCCACGACGCGTTCACGCCCAGCTTGACCGAGTTGGGTGGCATAGGCAGGTTGCTCGATTAAGCGTTGCATGGCATCGGCTAATGCCACTACATCACCTTCTTTGACTAACAAGCCTTCATGCTCGTGGCGCACAATCTGGTTGAGCGGCGTGATATCGCTGGTAATGACGGGCAAGGCGCTGGCCATGTACTCGTGGACTTTGAGGGGCGACCAAAAGAACCCAGCCGCTTGGAGTGCTGGATGTTTGCTCGTGTCAAACGGGGCGATGCCGATGTCGGCTGACTGGAGCAACTCGGGCATGTGCGCATAGGGTTGCATGCCGGTGAACGTTATCGCTGGGTAGTCTTGGGCGCTGGCTTTGGCGTCAGCGAGCTCGGGTCCATCGCCAACAAAGACAAATCGAGCGTTGATACCACGATCGAGCAGGAGTTGCGCTGCGGCCACGCCATGATTGGCACCGTGCCACGCCCGGAACGAGCCGATGAAGATGACGGTTGGGATGTGCGTGGCTGGGCGTTGGCTCGGGCGTGGCACAAAGCGTTCGACATCGGCACCCCACGGGTGTTCGTGGATGCGAGCCCGGTCGATCTCGGCCGGCACCGTGGTGTGGAGTGGTGTCACAATCGCATCGGCCCATTGGCATTGGCGTGTTGCCCAACGACGCATCGGCCCGCCGAGGCGGTCATCGATTTGGCGCTTGCGGACGCTGGGTGGGTCGACGATGAGCGCATTGACCTCAAGGAGCGTAGGCAAGCCGAACCGGCGGGCGGCCAGCATGCCGGCCCCCGCAAAGTTGTAGTAGCGCTCCATGATGACATCGGGCTTGATGCGTGCCACTAAGCGCATGATAGTAGGAGTGGCGAGGAGCGAGAGTGGTTTGGGGATGTCGATGTGATGAATGGTGAAGTTATGGTGGGAGAGTTGATGAGGTGTCAGCAAATGGCGCAAATCGGTGCGCCCCTCGGCGCTGACAGCCACAACGTGCACGTTGTGGCTGCGGTCAGCGAGACCGCGCGCCACCTCGAAGGTATGGGTTGATCCACCGAGACTCCCGGGGACGGGGATACCGCTCGCAACGTAAAGGATGTTCACGGAGGTGCGTTACATGCGCTCGTAGCGCTCAAGGTCGAGCACAATACACAAGGCGCCCTCGGCGACTGCGCCGACAGTTTGTTGGGCTTTGGTGACCACGGTGTCTTCGACACCCACCAACAGCGTCGTGTTGCCGCGGCGCAAAAAGCCACCACTTGAAGCCAAGCGAGTGACGCGGAAGCCTTGTTCGACCAAGGCATCTACAGCGCGATCGGCTACGCTATCTTCGGTGACAAATACGAGTAGCTTCATAGCATGGCTCCTTTTAGATATGGGCGTCGCGGATGCGTCGCGTCATCGGTAGGTTATAGGTGTGACAGATGGCTAATGCAACTGCATCAGCGGCATCGTCGGGTTTGATGATGCTCGGGAGACGGAGCGTGAGTCGTACCATCTCTTGCATCTGCTTCTTGTCGGCACCACCGTAGCCGGCTACGGTTTGTTTGACGACGATTGGCTTATATTCGTTGACAACCAGCCCTGCTTGGGCCAGGGCCAACATGGCGACCCCACGCGCTTGGGCAACGGTAATCGCCGTGGTGACGTTTTTGGAGAAGAACAGTTCTTCGACGGCACCACTATCAGGCTGATATTTCTCGATGCACTCCCGGATGCCGTTGTGAAGAATCACCAAGCGCTCCGCCTGTGCCATCCCAGCTGGGGTGGTGAGTGCACCGCAAGCAACCAACGAGAGTGTACTCCCTTGTTGTTCGACCACGCCCCAGCCCATGATAGCAGTACCGGGGTCGATGCCAATGGTACGCATGATGCGGCCTAGGCGTCGGCGAACTGTTCGGCCAGTTCGTCGGTGATATCAAGGTTGCTGTAGACTTTCTGGACGTCGTCGAGTTCCTCAAGGCGATCGATGAGTTTGAGTGCTTTGAGCGCATCGGGTCCAGTGGCTTGGACGAGCGTCTTAGGACGCATGACCTTTTCGACGTTGGTAACAGTTAAATTGGCGGCAACCAGCACCTGACGAATGGCAATCAGTTGCTTGAAGTCGGTGTAGACCTCAAGTGTATCACCGCTGTCAACCACATCATCGGCACCGGCATCAATAGCCATCATCATGGCCTCGTCGCTGGCGATTTTACTGGCAGCCAAGTCGACGACAATCAACCCTTTGAGGTCGAACATCCAGGCCACCGAGCCTGGCTCACCAGGGTTGCCACCGATTTTGGTGAAGGCGGCACGCACCTCGGAGGCGGTACGATTGCGGTTATCGGTGGCGGCCTCGATAATCAGCGCCACGCCACCCGGTGCGTATCCCTCGTAATTGATCTCTTCGAGCTGGGCTTCGTTGCCTTTGCCCATACCGCGGTCAATGGCACGCTGAATGCTGTCGGCTGGCATGTTGCTGCCACGGGCGCGGTCAACCGCGATCCGCAAGCGGAAGTTCATGTCGGGATCGCCTGATCCCCCCTCGCGCGCAGCAATTGTTATATCACGGGCAAGTTTGGTAAAAAGTTGTCCACGACGCTGGTCAAGGAGTCCCTTGGAGCGTCGAATCGTATGCCATTTGGAGTGACCGGACATAGCACTTATCCCTCAAATTCATAGTGTATTCTGACCCATTATAGCACAGCGATGCAAAAATACCGCTTTTGTGACGTGGCTTCGATGACAACGTGATTGCATCGCTACACACATCACGCTGGATTTTTGCTGACAACGACGGTCAATGCAGGAGTGACCACGCCACGCCAATTGCTCGGGATAACACTGGTCGCATCGAGCTGTGTGATGATGGCTGGTCCCTCGATTACATCACCGGTGCACAATATATCACGCGCATACAACGCCGTCTCGACTGCGTGTGCAGTATCATCGGGATAGGCCATCACGACACGTGTTGGGTGGAGTGGTGTCGTGCGTATCGGTGTGTGTGGCAGTGGCAACGCAATGGCAGTATTGGCCATCGTGTATTGCATCGTTGTCACCTCGATCGTGCGTTGGGGCATGGCATGACCGTAGCGTTGTTGATGGAGTTGATGAAAGCGTTGCCTGACCTGTGCGAGGTGCTCCGGCGTAATCGTGGTCTGATTGACGGTCAGCGGTACATCCAGCTCAAAGGCCTGCCCGCGATAGCGCATGGCTAAGGTAATCGTATCGCCGAACTGGTCGGGTTGCTCGCCATCGGCAATCAAGGCGGCGCCAATCTCGGCCCGCATCTCGGCGATGCGTTGATTGAGCATTACTTCATCAAGTTGATCGAGCGTACGCAACAGCGGTCGTGTGGTGCTCCGGGTGACCTGGGCAGTGACCATGCCGAGGGCTGAGAGTACACCCGGGTAGAGCGGAATAATTACCTGATTTATGCCCAACTCCTCGGCTAACTGCACCGCATGCAGTGGCCCTGCGCCACCAAATGCCACCAAGGCGAATTCGCGAGGGTTATAGCCTCGCTCCACCGAGATAGTGCGTACGGCGCGCGCCATGGCAGCGTTGACTACCCTGATGACCCCCAAGGCGGCCGTGATGATGTCACTGCTGATGGTGTCGGCGATTGTCTGTAATGCTGCCTCGGCGCGCGCTACATCGAGCGTCATGTTGCCACCCAAAAAGGCCTCGGCGCGCAAGCGCCCGAGGATGATGTTGGCATCGGTAACAGTCGCCTGAGTGCCTTTGCCATAACATGCCGGCCCCGGATTGGCACCAGCACTCTCGGGGCCAACGCGTAATGCGCCGCCGCTGTCGATGCGAGCCAGCGATCCACCACCTGCGCCTACTGTGTGAATGTCGAGGCTGGGCAAGCGTACGGGCATACCCCCCACCGCCGATCCGCTACTACGGGGCAAGGCTTTGTCACATAACGCGACATCGGTTGATGTGCCACCCATGTCAAACGAAATGATGCGGTCAATGTCGATTTGTTGGGCCACCGCAAATGCGCCGACAATCCCACCTGCCGGCCCCGAAAGGGTCGTACGGGCTGGGAGGTGTTGGGCTGTGCGCACGCCCATACTGCCACCGTCCGACGCCATGATGCGCAGTTTGGTCTGGGCTGGGAGGTGGGTTGCCAAGTAATCCAGATAACGCACCATAATCGGTGCCACGTAGGCATTGACAACACTGGTTGCGGTGCGCTCATACTCGCGGGCCTCGGTGACAATCTGGTGCGATACGCTGATTTGCCAGCGCGGGTTGTGGGCATGCAAGAGCGCGGCAATCCGCGCCTCGTGAGCGGGATTTGCATAGGCATGGAGCAGACAAATCGCAATCGACTCAACCTGTGTGGACTCGAGCCGCGGGATGAGCGCTCGCACGTCGGCATCATCGAGCGGCACAAGAACTTGTTGATCGAAGGTGGTGCGTTCGTTGACCTCGAGGCGTAGTTCACGCGGTACGACCACCTCTGGCCGCGTTTGATCGCGATTGTAGAGCGATGAACGATCCCCACGGCCGATGGCAAGTACATCGGCGAAGCCACGGGTGGTAATCAGTGCGGTGCGGGCACCGCGACGCTCAAGCAGCGCATTGGTGGCAACTGTGGTGCCATGAATCAAAATATCAGGTACTGGATGCTCGGCGACCTCGGCTAACAGTGCTTCACTCGGGTTATGCGGTGTACTCAACCGTTTGGCGATGTGCAGTTGCCCATCAATCAGCATGACAAAATCAGTGAACGTGCCACCGGTATCAACTCCCATGCGCATGGTGCATATCCTCTAAACACAATGACATATCGTCTATCAGCGTAGCACAAAAAATAGCGTATGATAGCGGCAGTTATGCCCCGGCCCAACGAAAGGAAATCCGTCATGTTGCAGAACTGGTCGCGCCACCATACGTTTACGGCAACACACATTCATCACCCGACATCGGTTGTGCAGCTGCAAGAGATTGTGCGCCGCGCGCGTCACTGCAAAGTCCTCGGCTCGGCCCATTCGTTTAATGACATGGCCGATACCAGCACCGACCTGATTGTGCTGGACCAACTCGGCATGACACCACACCTTGATGATGCGACCGGGCAGATTACTGTGCCTGGCGGTATGCGCTACGGCGACGTAGGGCTGTTTTTGGCGCCGACGCGCTGGGCCCTGCATAACATGGCCTCGCTCCCGCATATCTCCGTCGCCGGCACGATTGCCACTGCCACGCACGGCTCAGGGATGCGCAACGGCAATTTGGCGACGGCTGTCGTGGCCATGATGATTGTTCGCGCCGATGGTGAGCTGATTGAGGTCAGTCGGACCCAGCACGGCGAGCGCTTTGCCGGGATGGTGGTCCATCTCGGGGCGCTTGGCGTGGTGCTAACCGTAACGCTCCAGCTTGTACCCAGCTTTGTGATGCGTCAGGATATTTATGAACATCTACCACTGAGTCAGGCCTTGGCAAATTTCGAGGCGATTATGGGTAGTAGTTACAGCGTCAGCTTGTTTACCACTTGGCAAGGTACCACGGTCGACCAAGTCTGGCGCAAGAGTCTACCACACGAGGCGCAGGATTTGCCCACTGAGTGGCATGGGGCGCAGTTGCGCCAACAGGCGGTTCACCCGATTGCCAGTGTCAACGCCGATCCGTGTACGGAGCAAGGGGGCGTGATTGGGCCGTGGCATGCGCGCCTGCCTCATTTTAAGATGGAGTTTACGCCGAGCAACGGTGATGAGCTTCAGAGCGAGTTCTTTGTGGCGCATGCTGACGCGGTGGCGGCATTGACTGCGATCCATCAGATGCAGGATCAGATTGCGCCGCTGTTGCATGTCAGCGAGATTCGTACAATTGCGGCCGATGATTTGTGGCTGAGCCCGCAGTATCAACGCGCCGGAATTGCCATTCACTTTACCTGGAAGAATAACTGGGCCGGCGTCAAACGCATTTTGCCCCGCATCGAGTCCGCCTTGACGCCGTTCGATGTGCGCCCGCATTGGGGCAAGCTATTTACCATGTCGGTGGCCGATTGCTACCCACGCATGGCAGAATTTAAGTTATTACGCGGCGAATTCGATCCTAACGGTAAGTTCGGGAATCGCTATCTCACCGAGGTGCTTGCTTAATCCCAGCCCATGTTGATGGCGATGCGGCGCAACTCACTCCGGTTGCGCACGTTGCATTTGTGCATGGCACTCGATAGATGTTGTTTGACGGTGTACGGACTAATGCCCAATTGCGCGGCAATATCTTTGTTGGTGGCACCGGTACACATCAGTCGAACAACGTCTTGCTCGCGTTGGCTGAGCAGATGTGGTGGTGTGAGTTCGGTGTCGGTGATGACCATATGCCGTGCCAGTGCATGCCATTGTGCTACTTGACTCGGGTGGTGGAGCATCAACGGATGGCGCATCGGTGTCTGTCGCAGTTGCTGGGCCAGCGTGCGTAACTCGCGCGGGCCAACAGTGGGTGGGATAAACAATCCGACGCCATGTGCATAGGCGATAACTTGCTCTTTGGCGGTGAGATTGCCGATAATTGCCGTGGTCAAGGTGGGGAAGAAGTTGCGCACAATGCCGCAGAGTGCAATACCACTCAGTCCGGCTAGATGGTAATCGGTCAGCATCACATTGACCGCATGTCGGCGCAAAAAACGAATCGCCGACCGCGCATCTGGGACACTCGCAACAATCCGCCAATGTGGCATGCGCACCAAAAAGGAGTTAATACCAGCGACAACGAGGGGTTGGCTGTGGACGACCAACATGTGAACGTCGTTCATGGAGGCCTCACAATCTAGTTTATTCACTTCCAATCGTTGATGATAGTAACCGAGGGATTACCACGTGGTGCGCATCTGTGCACCACGTGGTGATTGTTATGCGTTTACCCAATACTGCCTGGCAACAAATCGAGTGGCAATGGTGCTGGACGTGGGCAACCGTTGATAGTGGGCACATGTCGGCGCTCACTCGAGGCCGTGTGGATGGCATGCATCAACTCGAGCACGTGCAAGGTCAACTCGCCCGAGGCGCGGTGCGGTTGCTTGGTGCGGATGGCGTGCGCCATGTCGGCCACGCCGACACCGCGACTGTTGTCGCTGTAGCCGTGGGTCAATGGCACCTCGCGCCATTCGGCGTCACCGACGCGCCGGACTTTGATGGGTCCGCCAAAGGTGTTGGGATCGGGGACCTGCATGCTGCCGTGCGAGCCGTAAATCTCGATATTGGGCATGTGGTGGTAATACACATCAAAGCTGGTCACCAACGTGGCAATTGGGCCGCTGGCGAAGTCGAGTACGCCTACCACGTGGGTTGGCACCTCAACATTGACTGTCTGACCGTACTTGGGCTTGCTGGTAATCGTGCGCGTGGGGTAGGTCATGCGCGTTGAGCCACTGACGCTTGCTACAGGCCCGAGCAGAGTAATCAATGCAGTCAAGTAGTAGGGACCCATGTCGAACATCGGTCCACCGCCGACTTGATAGTAGAACTCGGGGCTGGGGTGCCACGACTCGTGGCCAGGGCACAGCATAAACGCACTGGCGGCAACTGGCGTACCAATCCAACCGTCGTCGATCAGCTTGCGGCAGGTCTGGATGCCACCGCCGAGGAACGTATCAGGTGCGCCACCGACCCGCACGCCTTTGGCGGCGGCTGCGGCGACTAATTTACGCCCGTCTTCGAGACTAATTGTCAATGGCTTTTCGTTGTAGACGTGCTTGCCAGCCTCGATGGCCTTGAACGCAACCTCGGCATGCGCCGCCGGAATGGTCAAATTGATGATGATGTCAATATCGGGGGCGGCCAACAACTCAGCCACGCTCATGGCTTTGATACTGTATTCGGCCGCACGCGCCTCGGCGCTCGCCATGTTTAGGTCGGCACAGGCGACAATGTCATAATCAGCGAAGCGCGGGCCGTTTTTGAGGTAGATGCCGCTAATCGTGCCACATCCGATAATCCCTGCGCGCAACGGTGCTGAGCTCATGGTTTGTACTCCATCGTAACTGGAAAATGTGCTGATGTCCGAGTATACCATACCTGCATGGTTGAGCTTGGAGAGCGGGCAGTGTAGAATGTTACGAGTATGTTTCATTTTGGAGTGCCATGACTCACCTACATCGGCCAACTCATTGTATTGTGCTCATTGGCCTGAGTGGCTCTGGTAAATCGACCGTTGGCCGCTATTTGGCCCAACGACTCAACTACCCACTCTACGATACCGATGCGATTATTGAGGCAGAGGCCGGCAAAACAGCAAGTGAAATGTTTGCCCAAGAGGGCGAGGTTGCCTTCCGTCAACGCGAAAGCGCCGTACTCGCCCGCGTGCTTAACACCGCCCCGTGTGTGGTTGCCACCGGTGGCGGCATTGTCACCGTGCCCGCCAACTGCGCCTTGATTCGTGAACGTGCCTTTGTGGTCTGGCTTGATGCGACCAGCAATGCGATCATTGCGCGCATCTCGAATCACCGTCAACCGCGCCCACTCCTCCAAGGAGATAATCCGCGTGAGCGCCTTGAGACGATGCGCCAGAACCGTGCTCATCTCTACCGGAGCATCGCCGATTTGCACATGTTGACCGATGGCATTCATGCCAACTCGGTCGCCCAACGGATTGCCATGCTCTTGCCCGGTGCCCCTCCCACCGCCCAGATTGAGGACAACGACAATGACTCTGCAACTTAACGTAACTGCTGGTGCCGGTTATGCCGTGATTGTCGATACCGACTGTTGGCAGACGTTGCCCACTCATCTGCAGCAGATTGGACTTCGCGGACGTATTCACATCGTGGCTGATCAGCACCTAGCCGAGGTGGCCACGCAGTTGCAGGCCGCATGCGGTGCAACCACGACGCTGTTGTTGCTCCCTGGTGGCGAGTCAACCAAAGAATACGCCACCTTGATGCGCATCTACGACCACCTGTTATCGGCCCGTGTCGAGCGTCGTGATGTACTGGTGGCGCTTGGCGGAGGTGTGATTGGTGATGTGGCTGGGTTTGCGGCAGCCACCACCTTACGTGGAATTGCCTGCGTGCAAATGCCCACCACCCTGTTGGCCATGGTTGATAGTGCGGTGGGTGGTAAGACCGGCATCAATCATCCGCTCGGCAAAAACATGATCGGTGCCTTCCATCAACCGCGCCTTGTGCTG
This sequence comes from Chloroflexota bacterium, assembly GCA_046300655.1. Taxonomy (GTDB): domain Bacteria; phylum Chloroflexota; class Chloroflexia; order Chloroflexales; family Roseiflexaceae; genus UBA965. The sequence goes on from JBKCLM010000107.1 coordinate 13,297, forward strand.
GCCGATGTGTCGCTGCTCAAAACGTTGCCCCAACGTGAACTCGCCGCTGGCTGGGCCGAGGCTATCAAGCATGGCGTGATTCGCGATGCCCAACTCTTTGTCGATCTTGAGCAGGCTGATCCAACGCAAGCGTTTTTTGATGCGGATTTGGTGCGGCGTGCGGTGGCTGTCAAGGTTGAGGTGGTTAACATCGACGAGCGCGAGCAAGCCGAGCGCATGTTACTCAACTACGGGCATACGGTCGGCCATGCGATTGAGCAGTTGCTCGGCTACGGTACGTTGCTCCATGGCGAGGCAATTGCGATTGGTATGCACATAGAGGCACAGTTGGCAGTGGCACTTGGGCTGTGTGATGCGGATTTGGTGCGTCGCCAGCAGCAGATGTTACAACGTTATGGTCTGCCGATTGCCTTGCCGGCGCATCTGACGGCCGATGATTTGTTGGCGGTCATGCAGCGCGACAAAAAAGTCGATGCTGGCCAGATTCGTTGGGCGTTGCCACGGCGGATTGGCCACGCCGAGATTATTCGCGATGTGTCACTTGATACGGTACGAGCGGTTGTGTCAATGCGTGGGGCATCGTAGTGAATTATGGTCAAATGAGGTATATCTCGGGGGTGCATGGCTAGTCCATGCACTCTTTTTTTGTAATATAGACTCTTATGAAGATTTAACACAGTTTTTATAGTTTTAATTGACCAAAGTATCTAAATTTTGGTATAGTGGGAGTTGTGAGAAAAAATAGGAGTCCAAAGCAATGCCACAGTCTCCATTTTCTGCCGATTCATCGGTCGGCCAAATCCTCACCTATCTTCAGCGTCATGGTGAAGCGACGATTCGCGATTTGGAGCAAGAGTTAGGCATCAGCACCACTGCAGTGCGTGAACACTTGACCAATCTTGATGCGCGCGGCTATATCGGAACCCGTTTGGTGCGTAATGGACGTGGGCGGCCGCATATTGTCTACTCGTTGACCGAGCAGGCGCGCGACCTCTTCCCACGGAGTTATGACACTCTGATGACGGTCTTGTTTGATGAAATTGCTCGTCAACAAGGGGGTGATGCGCTGAAGCATCTGCTCAATAGTGTGAGTGAGCGTTTGGCGGAGAGTTATCCGCGTACCGCCCGCACTGACATCGAGAGTCGTTTGGTCAATGTGCAACGCATGATGCAAGACCAAGGAATTCCGGTTGAGGTCCGTGCGGCAGAGCAAGAGTTCACCTTTTATGCGTGTCCCTATCACGAGGTGGCCCAAGATCATGCCGACGTGTGCGCCATGGAGCGTCGCATGTTGGAGCAAGTATTGGGTCACACGATAGAGAGTGACAGTGCCATTCGTGAGGGTGGTCGCTGTTGTAACTTTTCGGTAGCCCGGAGCAGTGGTCTAACTAGTACAACGATTACGCTCACCGAGAAATAGGACTACACCGTATTATCTTTCATCTGAAGTAAGGAGTTTGTGCGTCAATGGAATTGGTCATCAAAGACTTACGCGCCAATATTGGCGATAAGGAAATCCTCAAGGGTGTCAACCTGACGGTCAAGCCTGGCACCATTCATGCCATCATGGGCCCTAACGGCAGCGGCAAAAGCACCCTCTCAAATACCATCATGGGTCACCCATCGTATACCGTGACGGGTGGTGAGGTGTGGTACAAGGGGCATAATATTTTGGAGATGGAAGTCGACGAGCGGGCTAAGCTTGGCTTGTTCTTGGCTTTCCAATACCCAGTATCAATCCCCGGCGTGACGGTGGCCAACTTCTTGCGTGCAGCAGTCAACGCTCATCGTGCCGAAGAGGGCAAGGATCCCCGCGAGACGGCCATTCCCATGGCCCAGTTCCGCAAAGAAATCCGCGAAAAAATGGCAGCCCTCGGCGTCGACGAGGCGTTTGCGCGTCGTTACCTCAACGACGGCTTCAGCGGCGGTGAGAAGAAGCGTATCGAAATCCTGCAGATGTCGATGCTCAAGCCCTCAATGGCCGTTATGGACGAAACCGACTCAGGGCTTGACATCGACGCCCTCAAGGTCGTCTCACAAGGTGTCAACACCTTGCTCGAGCAGAATCCAGAGATGGGCGTGTTGGTGATTACCCACTACCAGCGCTTGCTCAACTACATCAAGCCACACCAGGTCTCCGTCATGATGGAAGGCCGGATTGTGCGCGAGGGTGGGCCGGAGTTGGCACTCGAGCTCGAAGAGCGCGGCTACGACTTCATCCGAGAGGAAGTGTTCGGCAATGGCAAATAAGCTCCCTGCAATTGCGGCATTGACCGCACAAGATGTGGTTGTGGCCGGCGAGCCGACCTGGCTACAGCAGTGGCGCCAAGATGCCTTGCAGTCATTTGTGGCGAGCGACATGCCGTATTGGCGTCGCACCGACCTGTCTGCCTTCGCCTTCGCCGATATGCACTTGGCCGGCACCATCGGCAACCAGCAGGTTGTCGGTGAGGCTCCAGCCGGCGTGGTCGTCATGCCGTTGGCACAAGCCGTGACTGCGCATCCCGAGTTGGTCCAAAAGCATCTCGGTACTGCAGTAGCCAGCAATACATCAAAATTCACCGCCCTTAACGCTGCTACCTGGCGCAACGGTTGGTTTGTTTATGTCCCCAAAAACCACGAGGCTAGTGTGCCATTGCACCTGCTTCAAGGCTTTGGCGATAGCAATAGCGTGGTCTCACGCAACTTGGTTGTCCTTGAGCGTAGCGCCAAACTTTCACTGGTTGAGCAATACGCTGGTGACACAGGCCGTTACTCGTTGAGCGTAACCGAGTTGATTCTCGGTGACGGTGCAACGCTTAAGTACGTCGGCATGCAGACCTGGGGCAGCGATGTCCGTCATATCGGCTATCAGGTCGCCAAGGTCGGCAATGATGCGTTCATCGATTGGGCTGCCATCAATACGGGCGGCGCACATCAGCATATCGAGGCCGAGACCAACTTGGCCGGTAACGGCTCTCGCGTCGACTGGGTGGCCGCCACGGTGGCCAGCGATGGTCAGCGTTTGTTGACGGCACCATGGTTGCGCCACGTTGGTCGCGCCACCGAGGCCCATATGGACTTCAAGACGGTCGTCAAAGGGAGCGGGTACGCCACGTTTGACGGCATGATCAAAATCGAGGGCGGTAGCGCTGAGACGGTGACCCGGCTCGAGGAGCATGCGCTCCACTTGTCACCACAGGCGCGTAGTGATTCAATTCCAGGGCTCAAAATCGACACCAACGATGTGGCCAAGGCCGGACACGCCTCGACCAGCGGGGAGGTTGACGAGGAGCACTTGTTCTATATGCAGGCGCGCGGTATTCCCAAGTCTGAGGCGGTGCATATGATTGTCATGGGCTTTTTTGAGCCGGTGCTTGATCGTATTCCTGTCGAAGGCCTGCGTGAGCAGGTGACTGCCACGATTGCCGCACGTATTTAATGCTAGTCAAAGGGATGGTCATGGGTGCAATGCCGTTCGATGTCGCCGCTGTGCGCCGCGAATTTCCAATTTTGCAACTCCCAGTTGAGCGGCCAGTGGCCTTTCTCGATAGTGCATCGACATCGCAGAAGCCACTTGCCGTCATTGAGGCGCTCGATAACTACTACCGCACCACCAATTCGAATGTGCATCGCGGTGTGTATCAGTTGAGCGAGCAGGCAACGTTGGCGTTTGAGCAAGCGCGCCAAAAGATTGCCACCTTTATCAACGCCAAGAGTGCCCGTGAAATCATCTTTACGCGCAATACGACCGAGGCCATCAATTTGGTGGCCCAGTCGTGGGGCGGTGCCAACTTGCGCCTAGGTGATGTGATTCTGATTAGTCAGATGGAGCATCACTCCAACATCGTGCCGTGGCAGTTGATTGCACAACGTACGGGTGCGGTGGTGCGGGCGATCCCGATAGATGCACACGGTCGTTTGGTGCTTGACCAGATTGATCAGTTGATGGCCGGTGTTAAAATCGTCGCTATCACCCATCAATCAAATGTCCTCGGTACCATCAACCCGGTGGCGTTGTTAGCCGCCAAAGCGCACGCCGTTGGTGCAGTGATTCTGGTTGACGGCGCCCAAAGCGTGCCGCATATGCCGGTCGATGTACAGGCTTTGGACGTTGATTTTATGGCGTTTAGTGGCCACAAAATGCTCGCTCCCACCGGGGTTGGCGTGTTGTGGGGCCGCAAAGCGTTACTTGATGCCATGCCACCGTTTTTGGGCGGCGGCTCAATGATCAAAACCGTGACCATTGAGCAGAGCACCTACGCCGATATTCCGGCGCGATTTGAGGCGGGAACGCCGATGATTGGCGAGGCAATTGCACTAGGTGCTGCTGTCGATTACTTGAGTGCACTCGGGATGGCCAATGTGGCCGCCTACGAGCACACCATGGCGCAGTACTTGCTTGAGCGACTCGACGAGGTGCCAGGGTTGACGTGGTATGGTCCACCGATTGGGCCAGACCGGGCGGCCATGGCGGCGTTCAGTCTCGAGGGCGTCCACCCACACGATGTCTCACAGGTGCTCGACACCGAGGGCGTTGCTGTGCGGGCAGGGCATCATTGTACGCAACCGTTGCATGCAGCGCTTGATATTCCGGCATCGGCTAGGGCATCATGTTACATCTACAACGATACGCAGGATGTTGACCGATTGGTGAGTGCGTTGCTCAAGGTGAAGCATCTTTTTGGCTAGAAAAGGGGGATACCCGTGAGTGACATGTATCGAGACCTGATCTTGGAGCATCATCGTTATCCCCATAACTTTGGTACGCTTGACCCGAACGATGTCTCGCAAGAGGAGCATAACCCACTCTGTGGTGACCGCATCCGCCTTGACTTGCGCATCGTCGACGGCAAGATTACTGAGGTGGCCTTCTCTGGCAAAGGGTGTGCGGTGAGCCAAGCATCAGCGTCTATGTTGACCGATGAACTTATCGGCATGGACATAGAGCGGGCCCGTCAGTACGGCAAAGATGATTTGCTCGACTTGATTGGTCTGCCGTTAGACAAAAACCCAGTACGCCTCAAGTGTGCCTTGCTTTCACTCAAGGCTATGAAGGTCGGGTTATATCGTTATCTTGGGCAACAGCTCGACGCTGACGATCTAGACTAGAAGAAAGAGGGACAACGATGACCGTTGAAGCCAACGATCTATCATTTGATTATTCGAAGTATGGTTTTCGCCAAGAAGAAAACTACGTCTTCAAGTCAGGCAAAGGCCTGAGCGAAGAAGTTGTGCGTGAGTTGTCGGCCATGAAGGGCGAGCCCGAGTGGATGCTCAAGCGCCGCTTGCAGGCCCTCGAAATCTTCTACAAGAAGCCAACGCCGGTTGACGGCGCCTGGGGCAACCCGGACTTGCTCGACCTCAACTATGACGACATCCACTACTTCGTGCGGGCCGGCGACAAGCCAGCCACCGATTGGGATGCCGTACCTGAGGAGATCAAAAACACCTTTGAGCGCTTGGGTATTCCCGAGGCAGAGCGCAAGTTCTTGGCCGGTGTCGGTGCCCAGTACGAGTCAGAGGTAGTTTACCACTCACTGCGTGAGGAGTGGAGCAAGTTGGGCGTCATCTTCCTTGACACCGACACGGCCCTCAAGGAGCACCCCGAGATTTTCAAGCAGTACTTCGGTACCGTGATTCCATCTGCCGATAACAAGTATGCTGCGTTGAACACGGCTGTATGGTCGGGTGGTTCGTTCGTGTATGTGCCAAAGGGCGTGCACGTTGACATCCCGTTGCAGGCCTACTTCCGCATTAACGCCGAGAACATGGGTCAGTTTGAGCGCACGCTGATTATCATCGACGAGGGTGCCTCGGCACACTACATCGAGGGGTGTACGGCACCAGTCTACTCAACCAACTCATTGCACTCAGCTGTGGTGGAGATTGTCGTCAAGAAGGGCGGCAAGTTCCGCTACACCACCATCCAAAACTGGGCTAATAACATCTTCAACCTGGTGACCAAGCGCGCCGTGGCCTACGAAGACGCCAGCATGGAGTGGGTGGACGGCAACATCGGTTCACGCTTGACCATGAAGTACCCATCGGTCTACTTGATGGGCCGTGGCGCTCGTGGTGAGGTGTTGTCCGTTGCCTACGCTGGTAAGGGTCAGCACCAAGACGCCGGTGCCAAGATGGTGCACAACGCACCAGATACCACCAGCGTTATCACCAACAAGTCAGTCTCGAAGGGTGGCGGCAAGACCACCTATCGTGGCTTGGTAAAGGTGCACCCAGGTGCAACTGGCGCCAAGATTAACGTGAACTGTGATGCCTTGATTCTCGACGAAAAGTCGAAGTCAGACACCATCCCATACATCGAGGTCGAAGAGGCTAATGTTACCCTCGCTCACGAGGCCACCGTCGGTCGCATCGGCGAAGAGCAACTCTTCTACTTGATGAGCCGCGGTATCCCCGAGGCCGAGGCCTTGTCGATGATCGTGCTCGGATTCATGGAACCATTCACCCGTGAGTTGCCCATGGAGTACGCCGTTGAGCTGAACCGTCTCATCCAACTCGAGATGGAAGGTTCGGTCGGTTAATTCATCGCCGCTGATTGTTATCTATCACCGTAGGTGCGAGGCCAACCCTTGCACCTACGGTGCTCTTACATGGAGGGGCTAATGTCTGCATTCAAAATGGTCGCTCTGCGAGCAGATTTACCTGTCGGTGCCACCAAGGCTGTTGAGTATGATGGTGCCGCCGTCGGATTATTTAATGTGCGTGGTACGATATACGCAATCGGCAATATTTGTACGCACGCCTATGCCGAGTTGCATGATGGCTATGTCGATGACGACGATTGTACTGTTGATTGCCCCCTGCATGGTGCGCGCTTTTCGCTCAAAGATGGTGGTCACATGACACTCCCGGCTGTGGCTGGTGTCAAGCGCTATGAGGTACAGGTGGCTGACGAGCAGATTTTGATTGCGCCTGCTACCTAGTCAAGGTGATGCGATGCAATTACGCGACGGGCTGTCTGATGCGCTTATGCAGTGGTGTTGTCAGGGCTATCCCAACGAAGTTGTGGCGCTCTTACTGGGCACCGTCAGCGATGCTGACGAGATTGTCATCACACAATTTGTGCCCGTCGCAAACCAAGCTACCGATGCTACACGGCACTTCGTGCTTGATCCGCAGGGGTGGTTGACCGCTGATGCGCAGGCACAGGCACTCGGCCTTGAGATTGTGGGTATCGTGCATACGCACCCCAACTCGGTACCACAGCCATCGACAACGGATAGTGCATCAGCTGCGTTGTTGGGCACTCGATTTGCCTACCTGATTGCATCGGTGACTGCCGATGGCGTGGTGGATATGCAGGGATGGCGTTGGGATGGTCGCGCGTTTCGTTTAGAGGGGTTGCTATGTCATTAACGCCTGCGCAACATGCCCGATATGCGCGTCATACCGCACTCCCTGAGGTCGGTGTGGCTGGTCAAGCACGCCTACTTGCCTCACGCGTGCTGGTGATTGGCGCCGGTGGCCTCGGGTCACCGGTTGCGCTCTATTTGGCTGCGGCAGGTGTAGGTACGATTGGCATCGTCGACGACGATGTGGTGGATTTGACCAACCTGCAACGGCAGATTTTGCATACGACGGCGCGCGTTGGTCAACCAAAAGTTGACTCTGCACATCAGGCGTTGACTCAACTCAATCCCGAGATTACGGTGGTGCCGTACCACCAGCGTGTGACCATTGACAATGTGCTGGAGTTGGTTGACGCCTACGATGTCATCGTCGATGCCACCGATTCATTTGCCACGCGCTATCTGGTCAATGATGCCTGTGTGATGCGCCAAAAGCCGTTGGTGTATGGTGCCATCTTCCGCTTTGAAGGCCAAGTCAGCGTCTTTGCGCCACATCTTGGTGGACCGTGTTACCGTTGTTTGTTCCCTGATCCACCACCGCCCGAATTGGCACCCAACTGTGCCCAAGCGGGCGTCTTTGGCGTGTTGCCGGGTGTGGTGGGGAGTGTGCAGGCGACCGAGGCGATTAAGTTGATGTTGGGCATCGGTGAATCGCTGATGGGGCAGCTGTGGATGTACGATGCCCTGAGCATGCAGGTCGATCGCTGGCAGGTCGCCCGTAATCCAGCCTGTGTGCGGTGTGGTGCCCAGCCGACCTTGCGCGATTTGATCGATATGGATGTAATTTGTGCGACGCCAACACCACCTACTGCCGAAATAGACGCCCTGACATTGGCGCAACGACTTGCCCACGAGCCCGTGTTTTTGCTCGATGTGCGTGAGCCACACGAGTACGATGCCGGTCATCTGACTGGTGCGGTGCGTATTGGGGTGGATGAGGTGGCGAATTATCTCGATCGTTTGGCACAACACGCCGAGATTGTCGTCTATTGCCGGAGTGGCATGCGGAGTGCGCGGGCCACTGACATCCTGCGCCAGCGTGGCATCAATGCGGTGAGTCTGACGGGTGGTTTGCTCGCGTGGCAACGCCAAATCGACACCACAATATTTGTGGTCTAATAGCGAGAGAACCAATGAACGCAACGCAGTTTAAACAGATTGCCACCCCCAATCCGCAGTGGAGCCGACCGATTATTGCGCTCTGGTATCAAGGCCAAGGTGATTGGCATGGCGCACATGATGCATTACAAGATGACGAGAGCCGGATTGGTTCGTGGGTGCATGCCCATTTGCATCGTGTTGAGGGTGATGCATTTAATGCGGCGTATTGGTACCGCCGAGCGCAACAGCCGGTGCCAGCGAGCACGCTTTCGCTCGATGATGAATGGCAACAGCTCGTTGAGGCGATTACTGAGGACATTCAATCATGACGGCCAAACAGGTGATTCGCCAGATGATTGCCTACCACCACGAGGCTAATCGGCGTCTGTGGCAGTTGATTAAGCCACTCGGTGACGAGGTGTTTTGCCGAGAGAGTGGCTATTCAATCGGCTCAATTCGCAACCACATGGTGCACCTGATGAGCGTCGATGCGGGGTGGCTCAACGGGATGCGTGGTAATCCGCCCGAGTCGTTTGTCTGGCTTGATGCCAACGACTTCCCCACGATTGCGGTGACTAACGCATGGGCGGAGCAGGGCATGCGTGATTTGGCGCACCAGGTTGAGCGCTGGAGTGATGCCGATTTGGCGCAAGTGCCATCGGGTATGAACGAGATGCGCTGGCAGGTGTTGGTACATCTGACGACGCATGGCGTTGACCACCGTAGCCAGGTCTTGCCATTGATTCATGCGGCTGGAGGTCAGACCATGCCACAAGACTTTATTATGCATGTGTGGGGTTGGCCACCCCCGCGTCACTAACGAAGGAGCGTACTCCCATGGCAGAGCGTATCGGCGAAATCATCGAATCATCGACGTTGCAATTTACTGCGGGTAGTTACGAGTTGCACGAGGCACCCGCCTTTGGTTCTGTCGTGCGGGTACAGACGCGTGAGCCCGATGTTGACATCTATGCGTTGGTCTATGATGTGCGCACGGTCAGCCGTGAGCCAGGTGGGCGGGCGGTAATTCGTGGGGTTAGTTATACCGGCGAAACCCTGCAAAACGAAGAGATCTATCGTGCACACCCAGATTTGGCCGAGGTGCTCCAAACTGAGTTCTCAGCCTGGATTGTCGGCTACCGGCGTGGTCAAGCAGTCCATCATCGTATTCCACCACAAACGGCACCAGTGCACTATAGCGTCTATGCGTGTACGCCCGACGAATTAATGCAGTTTGGTCAGCAATTTGGCTATATTGGCATGGTTGTGCAGGCGCAGCAACTGCCGGTTGATGAACTTGTGGGTGCGGTTATCCGTCAAATCGCCGTGGCGCATACGCCAAATGAGCGTGAGTATACGGTGCGTGCTGGGCGCGAATTGGCTACCTTATTGCGCGATGATTTTGAGCGTCTGCGTCAAATTGTATTACGGATACGGATGAACTGAATGCATTACGGTTGGCATAATAGCCCATTCATGAGTGATTTGGTTGCAACCTATCCTCTGCTTGTGCTATGATGAAGCAGACTGTATGGGGACGTGGCGAAATGGCAGACGCGCTAGTCTTAGGAACTAGTGGAGCAATCCGTAAGGGTTCAACTCCCTTCGTCCCCACCACAAGTACGCAACACGCCGTGTTGCGTTTTTTGTTTGTACATCGAACGTAGAGTGATTGTGACTCTTGATTGATGATTTTTTCATATCACGTTCACCTAGATTTGATATGATAGCAGTATGGTTTTTATAGATGAAAGAGGTGTTGCATGCACTCCGATTTGATTAGCAAGATTGAAAAGGCTCGGCAGTATGCGCAGCAACCTGAGCGCATCGCCATTGACAGTCTGAGCGCGACCTTTCGTGGGGGCAACAACGACCACATCATCACCATCAATGCGGGGGTATGGCAGTGCGACTGCGACTTCTTTAAGCATCACAGCACGTGTGCGCACGTAATGTCAATGCAGAAGATTCTGGCACCCATGTTGTCAGAGCGTGCGCGCCAAGCGGTAAACCCACTTGATGCCGATAGTTTTGCTGAGTCATTGGGGTAATCTATGACAATCGTAATTGCGCATCGAGGCGCATCAGCCTACGCCCCCGAGAACACCCTTAAAGCGTTTGACTTGGCTGCGGACATGGGTGCTGAGATGTGTGAGTTGGATGTAGGCTTGACCGCCGATGGCAAATTGGCCGTGTTCCATGATGACACCACCGGTCGCTGGGAGAGTCAGGATCGTCCGATTAACCAACTCACCATGGCCGAGATGCGCATGCTCGACATCCGTGGCGAGCGTGTCCCTGAACTCTCTGCCGTGCTTGACCTGGCGCGACAACGCGGTATGCAGTTGAACGTTGAACTCAAGCATGCCGGGATGGCGCCACAAGTGCTCGCTGCCATCAACGATGCGCAGATGCACGATGCCGTGATTATCTCGTCGTTTTATCCGCAAGCGCTTGTCGAGATTCGCCAACACGACCCACTGATTCAAATGGGCCTGTTGATGTACAATCGCGGCTGGGAGCCCGAGATTTACACCGATGCCGCCCGGATGCGTCAGACGCTTGCCCAGTTTGCCTGCCAAGCCTGGCATCCATACTATAATCTTGACCAGATTGATACAGTGGCGCCGTTAGTACAGTCCGCGTATGCGGTCAATGTGTGGACGGTCAACGAAGAGGCCGATATGCGGCGCTACATCGACCTCAAGGTGCACGGGATTATCACCGATAAGCCGGATGTGCTCCGTCGTATGCTATAGTTCGCTGGTTGTGAAAATGACTGACGCGCACCACGATTCGTGGTGCGCGTCAATGTTTGAACGCTGATTAGCGATACCCACTCGCCTGCATCTCAAACAAGCGCGCATAGTCGCCGTTGTTGGTGATTAGCTCGGCATGTGTCCCGAGCTCGACTAACTCACCCCCCGAAATGACGGCAATCCGGTCGGCCATCCGTACCGTACTAAAGCGATGCGAGATAAGGATTGCCGTACGCCCTTGGGTCAACTCGCGGAAGCGTTGGAAGACCTCGTATTCGTATTGGGCATCAAGCGCTGACGTTGGCTCGTCGAGAATCAAAATGCCGCCGTCGCGCATAAACGCCCGACTGAGCGCAATCTTCTGCCATTGCCCGCCCGATAACTCACGCCCCTGTTGGAACTGCCGGCCGAGTGTCGTGTCGTACCCCTGACTCAGCGTCTTGGCAATATCGGCCGCCCCACCTTGGTCGGCTGCCTGCTCAATGCGGGCGCGGTCGTTGATGCGTGCCACATTGCCGAAGCCGATGTTGTCGTTGAGACTCATCTGATAGCGCACAAAATCCTGAAAGATAACGCCTATATGAGCGTGGAGATCGGCCATATCCAACTCTCTGATGTCGACGCCATCAATGGTAATGTGGCCCTCGGTTGGGTCATAGAGTCGCGTCAGCAATTTGACAAGCGTCGTTTTGCCGGCGCCGTTGATGCCAACGAGCGCCAGCGTCTCGCCGGCTTTGATATGCAGATTGATGTGTCGGAGTGTCCACTCCTCGCGATCGGGATAGCGGAACGAGACATCGTGAAACACAATTCCCTCACGCATCGGCTCGGGCATCGGCTTGGCATCAGTGGTCTGGGGCATAATCGGTTTGAGATTAAAGAACTCAAAGAGTTGCGTCATGAACAAGCCATTCTCAAAAATCCAGTTGATACTGTTAAAGAGAGCTTGAAACGTCTGTTGACTCTGACGCAAAATAGCCAAGTAAAACGTCAACCCGCCAATGGTCAATTTGCCGCCAATCGTCAGCCATACTACCCACGCATAGGCCACATAAAAGCTGAGGGTTGATACGATACCCCACAAGACACTGAGGAATGAACGCTTTCTGGCAAGAACCACGTCCTCGTCGTAGTAACTCGAAAACGTCTTTTCATGACGATCGACGATTGGGTCCCCCAGCCCAAATAACCGCACCTCTTTGATGCTTTTGTCGCTGGTCATCAACTCCTCGAGATAGCGCAATTGGCGGAACTCGGGCGCACGCCAGGTCAATAAGCGAAAATAGAGGCGACTGTAGCGTCCTTGCGCCACAAAGGCGGGAATGCTTGCGCCGAATAGAATCAACGCCACCCACGGCTCAAAGGTGATGACGATTACCAGAAACGATACCAAGGTGGCGAATTGCTGGACGATTGAAAACACGCCGGTAACCAGCGCCATCGCACGAAATTCGGCTTGGCGCTTGGCGTTCTGGAGCTTGTCATAAAACGCCGCATCTTCAAAATACTGTACATCGAGCTCTTTGGCCTTTTGCATGATGCGCATGGCAATGTAATGCGTCAGTTTGGTGTTGAGCGTGTGATCGGCAAAGACACGTAGCTGCGTCAAAATCGCGATGACCGTCAACAATCCAAATTCGAACAGGAGCCAAGGCGCAGTGGTCTGCATTCCTGCCCAGACGTCGGGTTGTTGGATTGCAGTGGCCACGTGGTCAATAATTTGCGATGCTATGTACGCCTGGAGCGCGGGTATCGCGGCATTGATGGCCGTGCTCACACTCAACATCCACAATCCATTTGGGTCGGCGGCACGCACCAGTTGGAATGCGGTAGGGATAGTTGCTAATGCCGACCGACTCTGCTCGAGCCATTGGTGCCAACGCTGGGTGAATGATAGCTGATCGGTTTCGCTCATGGTCGATCTCTTATCGGTTGAGGATGACTGTCACATTATGCCACGTTCATCACAAAAGAGCACCGCCACGGGAAAAGCGTGTGGCGGTGCAGGGGTGTGGCCGGATGTGAAGGGCGGGGGGACACCATGCACATCGGTAAGGGGCCACGCAGTGAGTTGTATGTTATTCGAGCGTGATGTTGGCGCGCTCTTCGGGCGACATCAGGCCTAAGCGATCACCACGATTGAGATAGATCAAGGCTTCGTTTTTGACGTTGACAATCATGTCTGTCAGGCTGTCACCGTTGACATCGCGGAAATCGAGCAACACGGGTGTGCGATCCTCGTCGGCACCAAACAAGTATGGTCCATTGATGATACGCGTCTTGCTGGTGTCACCACCGGGGATGTGCATAATCACGACTTGTCGGTTAAGGTTCATTGCCACAAAGTGGCTTGGATTCATTGGGCTGTCCTCGATACCGAGATATGCGTCGGTGTGGAATGTGCGAGTCTCACCATAACGAATGTCATCGTAGCGCTCGATGCCCCAACTGACGGCTGCGCTTAGGACAAAGTAGAGCAGAACCGCAGCGCCAAGTGCGGCAACGATGTAGGTCGGCGTCAGCGTGCCAATGGTTGGAATATTGATGCGTCGGAGAGTGAATCCCTTGCTCTTGGCACGGGGGAGACGCATTGTTGGATTGCGCATGTCTTGAGTGCGAACTGCCATGATGTGAACCTCCTTGAGGGGTGTGACACATATGTTCGAAACATCTGTGCTAATGATATACGAACATTTGTTTCATGTCAAGAGGAATTTGCATGACAATTTGCATACAGCATAAATACAACGTGCTACAATTCATGGACACATTCACACAAGGGAGCAGGGAAGTCCATGCAAACTCCACAGGTGCGGCGTCGACAGGTCTTTCGGCTGGCGATGCCCGCAGTTAGTGAGCTCGTGCTCAACACACTGGTTGGCTTGGTTGATATATTGCTGGTTGGGCAAATGAGTATGGCAACCATTGCGGTGCTCGGCTATGGTGTTGCGCCAGCGCTGGCTGCGACTGGCCTAGCTGGTGAGATGTTTTGGACCATGTCGTTGCTCTTCATGGCTATTGGTACGGGGTGTACTGCGCTGGTGGCGCGCGCGACTGGTGCCAAAGATCCTGAGACTGCCAATACCGCATTACGCCAAGGTTTGTTGATGGGCTTACTCAGTGCTGCATTGATGAGTGTGGTTGCTATCGGCTTTGCCGAATCGGTGATGCAAGTGTATCGCTCTGAGGCGTTGGTAAGTGAACTCGGCGCACAGTTTATTCGGATTTTGGGCTATTCGTTCTTTCCAACTGCAATCATGATGATTGGTATGGCGTCGCTTCGTGGTGCCGGTGATACACGTACGCCATTGATGATTATGATTGTGGTGAATCTCGTTAATGTTGCCATATCATATGTGTTGATTAGTGGTGGCCCTGGTATTGCACCAATGGGGGTCGAAGGCGCTGCGATTGGCGCTGCAACCGCTCGTACCGTGGGTGGATTGATTACATTCGTGCTGTTGCTCCGTGGTCGCGCCGGGTTATGGCTAAAGCTTCAGTTCGCATTTAATCGCGACATGATTCAACGTATCGTGCGCGTCGGCTGGCCGTTTGCAGGTGAGCAAATGGTCTTTCAGGGTGCACTTATTTTGTTTATCGGTATGATTAACCAACTGGGGACAGCGGCCTATGCCGCTCATAATTTGGTCATTCGTATTGAATCACTTGCGTTCTTGCCGGGCTGGGGCTATGGCATTGCCGCCTCGGCATTAGTGGGACAAGCACTCGGTGCCAAAAACCCCGATGAAGCGAATGCGGCGACTTACGAGGCGCTCAAACAAACGTCGTTGATGATGGTCATCCTCGGTGGCTTAATGGCACTGTTCCCACAGCCACTCTTGGCGTTTTTTGTGCATGATGCCGAGGTTATTGCGGCCGGGATCATACCACTCCAGATAGCAGGCGCATTCCAGATTGCCATGGGTGCTAACTTCGTATTATCAGGTGCGTTGCGTGGTGCCGGCGATACCCGTTGGCCGCTCTACACCAAGGTGATTAGTACGTGGGGGCTACGGTTGCCGATTACATTTATTGTGTTATTGAGTGGCGGTGGTTTGGTTGGCGTATGGATTGCCATGGGTGCAGATTTTTGTAGTCAAGCAATCTTGGCGTATGTGCGCTTTCGTCAAGGCAAATGGCGCACCATGCAGGTTTAACAAGGGGTATTGGTATGATGGAACACGCGCTCCGCTCACGTCGTATGCATGTCTCGATTGCTGGTAATATTGGCGTTGGCAAAAGCACCTTGGTCGGCATTTTGGCCGAAGAGCTCGGCTGGCAACCGTATTATGAACTCGTCGGTGACCATCCGTATCTCGACGATTACTACGCTGATCGCGAGCGTTGGGGGTTCCATAGCCAAATCTGGTTTCTGACGCAACGCTTTGAACAACACCTCGAAATCAGCGATATGCCTGGTTCGGTCATTGAGGATCGGAGCATGTACGAGGACTACGAAATCTTCGTGAAGGGCCTCTACGAAGAGCAAATCCTCTCGGCGCGCGACTTTCGTACCTATCGACGGCTCTACACAACGCTCGTGCAACGTATTCAACCGCCGACGCTGGTCGTCTACTTGCAAGCCTCGCTCGATACCTTGCAAAAACGTATTTCTGGCCGGGCGCGCCCGAGTGAAATGAATATCCCTCCAACCTATTTACGGCGTCTCAATCAACGATATGACGAGTGGATGGGGAGCTTTGATCGCTGCCCCATCCTTACCATTCCTACGGACCACCTCGATTTTGCCCATACCGTGGAGGGGCGTCGTGAGGTGGTTGATCGTGTGGTTCGCGCCTTGGGCATTCGCCCGCCTACCCAAGAACGACTTATTTCTTAATTTTTGTTAAATTTTACAAAAATTAAAAAGTGTCAGAAAATAAAGTTGTAAGAACTTACAAAAAAAATAAGCAGTGCACATGGTACGCTACACACAGAGATGTAGGAAATAAAAGAATACCGTGTTGAACCAGCTGATTGTTAATGATACCGGTCTGTCTGATGAACGATTGTTGGATACGAAAAGAGGCAAGCGATGCCGAGCTTGGTTAATGTAAGTGATGCACAGATTAAAAGGCGAATCATCGAGTTGATGAGTACGATTCGTGTGCGATTGCGGCAACAAAAAATCAACATTGTCGTCGGTAAAGAGAGCCTCAGTGTTGCCGCAAATAACCGCAGAGCTGCGATGACTTCGTTGGTAGACATGATTCAAGAGCGTGGCTGTGAAATAACCCCTGGGCGCTTTTCGGATATTTTTTTGGCGCGCCCGCACCATGTCGTGAATGCCCGCGTCGAGGAGTTAGTTACGACGTTCGAGGTGATTCTTGAGGTCAATCCATCCGTGATGTCGGCAGTGGAACTGCTCGAGTTGTGTAATCTGACGCGTTTTCCAATCGGTGATGTGTCACGCTTCGCCAAATACTTTAGTAGCGAAGATTGGCGCAAGGCACTACAACACTACGACATTGTGCCGTTCCGTATTCACGAAGATGGCATCTTGCTGGATCGTGATGCCTATGTGGATGATGTCGTCAATGTCATTATGACGGCTTGGCGGCGTCAGGTGCATGATGTACCACAGCACGTGGTGATTAGCGGGCCATCGGGTATCGGCAAAAGCGCCGTTGCGATGATGGCGGCCCGACGGATTGAGCCCATCTATGATCACCAGGTGTTTGTAGTGACAGTGCCACCACATCTGTCACAAGTGGAAGACGTGTATGGGGCAATTGGTCTTACCTCTGGTATGCAGTTGCTCGGCAATGAGACGTGGTTGATGCGGTTACGTACGGCAGATCGCATCAAAAACGCTGTGATTCTGCTTGATGATTTGAATGGTAATGACAAAATCACGCCTGAGCATATTTTGTACCACTTGTTCCAACAATTACCGAACCTGCATGTCATTGTCACCACGCAAGTCGCTGGTTTGGCGCATGCGTTCAATCATGTCCATGAGATTGTGTTGCCACCGCTCGACGACGCCCAAGCCCACAAGTTGTTTTGGCATGTCTATCGTAATGCGGATGGCGGTGATATCTCGCCCGATAAGGTCAACGCATTATTGGGACGCACCCACGGTTATCCGATGCATATTGTGGCGGCTGCCAATAGTGCAGTGGCTGGTATCGATGTTGATGCTGACATGTACCGTGGATTGGTTGATAGTCTCCCTAATCTGGCACAGCAATTATTGCGCATTATGGTGATGGTACGACATCCACTCAGTGAGCAATATTGGCATTTACTTGATGATTACCTCAAAGTGCGCAATCCGGTCATCATCAAAAGTCAACTGTCGTTCCTCGAGCGCCGGCAAATTATCATCAATCGTCGTGGTGAGGGGTACCTGGTCCACGATGCCGTGCGCATGTCGTTGTTGTCGAGCATGAGTGACGCCGATCAACATCAGATGCTAGCCGAGATTAGTCGTTTGTTGGTTAAAGCGTTGGACGTAATCGAGATTGAGGGGGATGTATTTGCGCGCCAGCTGACGACATTTGATGTGTTGGCGACCTATGATTTATTGCGACAAATGTGCGACCTTGCGTTGTACGATGGGGCGATAGACTTAGTCGTACATTGGCGTATTGTCTGGATTCGTCATGGCCTTAGTGCAGAGTTGTGCACGATTGCGAATCAATTGTTGCGGGTGATTGGGGAGCTACATCCGGCGTATGGCGATTTGTTGTTCTCGATTGGCAGCTTTTATGGACATCGAGGAATTGTCGACAGTACCATTCGGTTCTTGAATCAGGCGATGATGCGCGCTGAGCGCATGCAGCAATCGCAGTTGTGGGCGCTGGCAGCGCTTGAATGTGGCTTGCACGGCCTGCAAGCGATTGGCTGGCAAGAGTCCGAACGGCTGATTTTACGGGCATTGTCGGAGTTCGAAATTTTGGGTCTATCGGGGTGGTCGGCTCGCTGTTATGATACACTCTCATACATTTATTTGATTGCAGGTCAACCAAATCAAAGTGTCAAGATGAGTGACGAGGCGCTCAAGATTTATGGCTATAAATCAGTATCATTTGGTGCTGCCGATGCGCATGGCAATCGTGGTTTGATATTTATGGTGATCGGCGACTACGAGATGGCACGCAATGAGCTCTTTATAGCCGATGGCATGTATAGCAAACTCAAAGCACCGAGTAACAATGCGGCAGTCCACTTGCGCATGGCAGCCGTATTTGCCTTGAATAATCAGCCGAGTGACGCCCGGCATTATATTACCAAAGCATTTAAGGTACTTGAGCGAATTGGTGGTTTGAACGACCTCCTCTATATTGTCGACGTATTTGCGGCTATTAGTCTGGCCGAGGGTGATGGTGTGACTGCGGTGCGTTTGGCCTCAGCCTGCACTGTTGTGCGTGATGAACATGGCCTAGTGCGTGGCGAAGCGCTCGATGGTATTGTGCGTCGTTTGATGACGTATGCCGATATGCTCGCTGGCGATGAGCGCGTGCCACCTGCACCAGCGAATCTGGCCGATTTAATTATGTTAGTGCGAAGTAAGTTATTGACAGCACAGTCAACCGCATAAATACCGTCGCAGGTGTCGTCCAATCTAACGCCTCAGTTGCTGATGGCTCATGTAGTTTGTCACAGCGTTAACACGATCGTGCCGAATCAGTGTGACCTACTCGCCCGCATCACTACCACTCATCATGCGTAGTGCGTGTGCACAATATTGTGGCTCATTACGACCCTGTTGCACAGTACACGTAATACGTTGTGGCGTAGTTAGACTTAAGCAATGCCACCTGCTGGGGAGTAACCACGTGCGCTCTTGTATTGTTGGCGTATGCCATACGAGACAGCCAACAATCCGGCACTGCTACGTACGCGGAAGATGAGCTAAACCAAATGTGGGTGGTGTGTGATGTATGCGTGGCTTCGCCTCGTCATCACTCCTGCACCTGGCAAATACGCTCAATAATGCTGTCGTCATACTGCGGTAACACGGAGCGTACATCAAGCCACAGTGCCTGATTGGCCACCCGTCCTACAATGGCCGGTGTGCTTGTCCGCAATCGGTATGCGAGTTGTTGTGGTGTGTCGTGGGGGCGCACGAGCGCAACCGAAGGCAGCGTGTCGCCGGGGAGTGACCCGCCGCCGATGGTGCTTTCGCAGGGACGTACCTGCCAGCCAACGGGAAGTTGTGACAGTATGCGCTGTGCGCGGTGGGTGAGGCTGTCGAGTGATACACTAATCATCTGCCAGATGGGAATCTCAGTCAACGCCCGCCCCATGATATAGCTCATGAGCGTCGCCTGTAGTGCCGCCATGATCAGTTTGTCGAGTCTGATGGCACGCATCAGTGGGTGTTTGGTAAGTTGTTGAATGAGCGGGGCGCGGCCGACGATTAATCCAGCCTGTGGACCGCCGAGTAATTTATCGCCACTAAAGCAGACTAGGTCTGCCCCATGCGCGATGCGCTCTTGCACCAACGGCTCAGTGGTCAAGCCAAATTGTGCCACATCAATCAATGAGCCACTGCCGACATCGTCGACCAGTAATATGTTGTGCGCGCGCGCGATGCGTGCTAGCTCGTCGAGTTTGGCATCATGGACAAATCCCTGGATACGGAAGTTGCTGGTGTGCACGCGCAAAATCATAGCCGTTCGCTCGGTGATTGCGGCTTCGTAATCGCGTGCATAGGTGCGATTGGTCGTGCCGACCTCGACCAAGGTGGCGCCACTTTGGCGTAGAACATCGGGGATGCGATATCCACCGCCGATTTCGACAGCTTGCCCGCGTGACACAATGACCTCTTTGCCGACGGCAAAGGCCGACAAAATCAGCAGAATTGCGGCTGCGTTATTATTGACTGCCACGGCCCCCTCTGCGCCTGTTAATTGAGTCAACAATTTGGCGATGTGGTGGTTGCGTTCACCGCGTTGCCCTTCGATTAAATCATATTCAATCGAGGCTGCGCCAGCATACTGCTGTAAAGCGTGTTGGGCTGCAGTGCTCAAATGCGCTCGCCCCAAATTCGTTTGTAGCAACACGCCAGTAGCATTGATGATGGGGCGGAGTGTGGGTGTCGTCAAAGATGCTAGGCGCGTGGCAAGTTGGTGGGCGATCTGTTCAGGTGCTGGGATATTGTCGGGCGTCTGTCGTAACTCATCGAGCAGTGCGCGGGCGTGGGTAACGACTACCTGATGGGGCAAATCAACCGTACCATCGAGAAGGCCAATCAGGCGATCGACTGAGGGGAGTCTACGAAGCGCATTCATCATTTATGGTTCCGGTGTGGGCATAACAATTGCAGGTGGAGTGTCTGTTGGCGTAGCACTCGTATCAACCAAGAACCTGCCGAGCAGGATTGCGCCAACGATGGCCGCTGCAATACCGATCACTGCCGTGACGGACCAAATCCAGCGCCATGGATCGCGTGGTGGCTCGAACAAAAACAACCGTTCAGTGCCAGGGACAATCCGGAGCTGTGGCAAGCCCCAACTGGTATCACGGCGACCGCTCGTCAATGCCCGACGCCCGCGGGTGACCGCCAAATCAAGTGGCGTATCGTCGATGATGGCATTGTAGCAAGTTGCAGCAAAGCGCACGATAATATCCGGCGTGCTAATGCCACTAAACGTGATGGCAGCGTTGATGGTACGACTGAGGAGTAGGGCGGCAAAAATCTGCGGAATCGCGCGGATTTGAGGTTCATCAATGCTACTACAGGTCACACAAACCAAGCCGATGTCGTTGTATTGCGATAATGTCTCTTGAAGTTCGAATACATCGATCTCAGCACCAAACGTGATATTCATGTATTGATCGTGGTTCAGCGATACGTCGCCTACGAGGTGCACAACGTGGTATACGTCACGGCTCAGGGTTGCATTAAGATCTGCAAGTCCGTGTATTTCGACAATATTGACGTGAATTCGCTGTTCGGCGATTTCACTTTGCAGTAACGTATGAATGGCGCTGTATTCTGACTTTTGATTGGGTGGTACACACATTAACACATTGAGCGGACCATCAATACCAATCGGTGGCGCTGGTTCGGATACTGACGACATGCGCACCACACCATAATCTTCGTTGACCGAGGGTGCCCAAGAGCGCGTGCCCTCAATCACTGCCCACTCCCATGGCAACGCTGCCAGCTCAGGGACGGCGATTTGGAGTTGAATCTGGATTCGCCCATTCTCGGTGTGGGCTTCACGCGCACTACTAACCAGGATGTCGCGTACGACTGCCGGGAACAAAATGCTGCCAAGGGTGCGTCCGAGCGCCGCCGCATCCCCGAGTGGCTCGAGGTGTTGTGGTTGGAGCAATCGAATGCCGAGTTGGATAATATCTTCAGGAATCACAACGGGCGTGGCAAATGATTTTGATGGGGTTGACACGTACAACGCAAACGTCACGTTGTCTTCTGAACCGATTGAAATGTGAAACGGTACGACGTGCATAGGTTCGTCTTTTCCATCACTATTGTGGACGGCGCGTGGTGAGTGCCTCGATGTAGGCATCGTGTGTCTGTCGCGCGACAACGCTCCAGTCAAATTGTTGGCGCA
Source organism: Chloroflexota bacterium (assembly GCA_046300655.1). Taxonomy (GTDB): domain Bacteria; phylum Chloroflexota; class Chloroflexia; order Chloroflexales; family Roseiflexaceae; genus UBA965. The sequence continues at coordinate 35,044 of JBKCLM010000107.1, forward strand.
CGATTTCAGCGCTAGCAGCACCCCAACGTGGCCAATCAGGGCGTGCACGGAGCATTTGGCTGAGTCCCTCAAATAATGCTGACACGCTACCTGGTGCTACTAGTATACCATTTACATAATTAAATATTTTATCTGGTATACCCCCAGCCGCTGTCGCGAGTACTGGGCGTTGATGAATCATCGCCTCAAGGGTAACCAGTGATGATCCCTCATACAGCGTCGGATGCACAAAAAAATCAGCTGCCGCATACAAGTTCTGCAAATCCTCGTCGTCTACTCGCCCGGCAAATGTCACGTGGTGCGCAATACCGAGTTCTGCTACTTGTGTCGCTAATGCGCTCCGCTCCTTGCCATCGCCGACGAGCACCCAGCGCCAGGTCGGCGGCAACAACCCGCGTTGCGTCGCCTGATGCAGTGCTTGTGCCAAGAGGTGATACCCCTTGTTGTGCTCGAGGCGACTGACACTGAGGATGAGTAACTCGTCGTGCGCCGCAAAACGCTGGCGCATCTCATGGGTGCGTTCGGGCTGAATGGGCGCTAGGTTCTCAGTGATGTCAATCGCGCTGGGAATGACCACCACTTGTTGTGGCCGTACATCAAGATACTTGGGTAAATCTGGCGCGGTACATGCGTCTGTGGCAATCACGTAATCTGCCAGTTGATGACCTTTGGTGTACATCCAGCGGAACGGCGCATATGCCAGCCATTTGCGCCAATCCGGCGTGCGATACTCCTCAAGCCCGTGTGGATTAGCAAAAAACGGCACGTGAGCGATATCCGCCTGATTGCGCCGATGCCAGCCATAGCCGAAGGCGCACAGACCTTGTGAATGTACAATATCAAACTCACCGTTGCGCACTCGGCGCACAACCTCGGCACCTTGCGATAAGGTGTAGCGCGGGTAGTTGATTTGGCGACCAAGAATCGAGTTCGGTCGCATGTATGGCGACGTGTAGTCGTATCGTGCGAGCTCTACATGCATGTGTTGGCGGAGCATGACCAACCCGGCAGTATCGGCGCTTTCTTGGACAAACAGCGTGACCGCAAGCCCTCGTTTGGCCAAATGCGTCGTCAGGTGATAGATGTGGCGCTCGATGCCCCCATAACCGTGTAAGGGCCAGACAGCTCGCGCTAGCATGGCGACGCGCAACGGCTTCATGCGGCCCCCGCAATCTGATCATAGAGGTTGAGCACTTGCGCAATCACGACGGGTACGGCAAATGTCGTCGTAGCATGCATGTATGCGCCCCCGCTGAGTTGCTGGCGCACGTGTGTATCGGCGTGCAATCGTTGTGCCTGCGTGACAAACGCTGCCATATCTGGAGCAAGGATGCCACTTACGCCGTCGATGATAATCTCGGGGGTGCCACCTGTGGGCATGGCCACAATCGGTGCCCCGCTCGCAAGTGCCTCAAGCAATACGCGACTGAGTGGCTCGTCCCACGATGAAGGGAACCAGAGCGCCTCGCAGCGTGCCATCAGTCGTAGTACATCATCATGATCAGCCCAATCGAGCATGACACACGGCACGTTGACCTGAGCGGCTGCCTGGCGAATTTGCTCCTTGAGTGGGCCGTCGCCGGCGACTACCACGGCCGGCGGCCGTATGCGCTGAATCAGCTCAGGCAAGAGTTGTGCCCCTTTGTTGGCCTCAAGCTTGCCGACAAACAAGGCAAAGCGCGCTGGTACCTCGATAGTTGGCGCCGTGGCGATGCGTTGTTGAACATCAGCCACATCAACCATGTTGGGGATTGCGACCACATGCGCAGTTGGCACATGCTGTGTAATTCGTTTGGCCATGTGCTGTGATACCGCAATCACCGCCGCTGCATCGCTGAGTAACTGCGCTCGCGCCCGCATTTGTAGCATATAGGCGGGGATGAGCAACTGCTGCCGCGCTGGCTGTTGGCGGAGGCGCATGGTCGCCTGTACTCCCTGCCAAGTGCGCTGATCGCCGGCCATTTTCATGCCTGTGGCGCGCATATCCCATGGCCAGTGATCGCGAACCGTGATAACCACTTTGGTACGACGACTTTGCAGGGGCATCGCCGCTTGCGCTGATAAGATGTGTTGCGCATGAATAATAGTTGTTGGCGCAAGATGTATCAGTTGACGTAACGATTGATTGAGTTGTGCCACCATCACACTCTGGCGCCAGAGTCTCCATGGGTGATTGGCAGTGGGTGTGCGTACGGTGGGCACACCGAGGACATCGGTCATGGTAGCTGGTCCGGCAAAGAGCGCCGAGTCGCTGAGGGTTGGCACAAGTGCGGTGACTTGCTCGCCGTGCGTTTGCAAGGCAAGCGCCAGCGCATGTGCACTCCACCCAGCCCCACCACACCGTGGCGGGAACACATCACTCGGCAGCAGGATTTGCCGTGCGTCTGTCATGCCTGACTCCGAGCAGCATCAATAAATCGACGGACGCGTTCAGCATCGACTGGCTCAGCGATTTGACCATCGCGCTTGATACTCGAACCTACAATCACGCCATCTGCTACTGTCATAAACGCCCCGATGTTGCGCTCGTCTGCACCGCTGCCGATGACAATCGGCCGATCGCCTGCCAGCGCCTTGGCCTCGCGTACTTTGCCCAGGTCTGGGGCATCGCCGGTCATACGACCCGAGATAATCAGTGCATCGGCCCCAAAGAATCGCGTCCACTCAATGTGGGTAGCCAAATCAATCCCGGGGAATCGAACCGAGTGCTTTTTGTCGACGTCGGCAATAATCTTGATATCCTCGGCATGCAATTCTTTGCGGCGACGCATCAAATCAGCAGCGCACCCCTCGTCAAAGCTCCCGGCATCCCATACGCCCGCCCCGGTAAACATGCAGACGCGAATAAACTCGGCACGTGCCGCAATGGCAATGGCGAGCAATGCCACACCGCCATTGTGCACCAAATTAATCCCCATCGGTAGGTGACACTCTGCGCGTACGGCGGCAGCCACAACCGCATGTGTGGCGATGCTTTCTGGTGGGATGTGTGCTCCAGCGCGGAATGGAATGTCCCACATGTTCTCGACAATCACCCCATCGCAACCACCAGCCAATAACGCTTCGGTATCGGCTTTGGCGTGGTCGATAATGGCCTGCATGCCGTACCCGGTATAGCCAGGAGCGCCAGGCATTGGCCAACAATGGACCATGCCGATTATTGGTTTTGGCGTGCGAAAAATATCAGCAAGTGAATTGATTTGTAAGGCGTCTAAACGGGCTTTCCAACTCGGTGTCATGCACATCCTCATCCGTATAATTCTATGCGTGTATTGTACCATCCTGAAGCAGTCGTGCTATCTAAAGCCATGTAGGTACATTTGTCCGTTGTTGCCGAATCAGCGTAATCACCTCGGCTCGTGTTGGCGTAATATCGGCTGCGCCACGCCGACTCGCCGTGATTGCACCAGCCGCATTTGCCACAATTAATGCCTCGTCGAGTGGGTGATTTTGCATCAACACCCAGACACAGACGCTTGCAAACGTATCGCCACAGGCAGTGGTGTCAATTGCATCGACGACGAAGCCGGCCGATGTGTAACTCTGCGCCGGAGTTACCGCCTCGCACCCACGAGCTCCGCGTTTGATGATGACAGTATGGGCATAGGACTGTAGCGGATGCTGGGCATGCTGTTGGGCAACGTGCATCTCGTCGTTATTCCCCGACAAGACCGTAAGTGTGCCAATCATGGTATGAATCTGATCAAGTTGTGGCGCAAGTGCCTCACACAAGTCAATCGAGGTACGCCATCCGCGTGCATGCGCCATTTGTAAGGCCTTGAGCGCACTTTGACGTTGCATATCACTGACAAGCGCATGCCCACAGACATGGAGCCAATGACGGTCATCCGGCCATATATCGGGGACCTGCCAGGCCGTGTTTGCACCACGATAGCTCAAAAATGTTCGTTCTCCGTTTGGACTCACCGGAATCACGCAGAGCCCCGTCGGCATTGTGCTATCCGTTTGAATGGCATCGGTGTTGATTTGGTGCTGCTGGGCCGTGTTGCGGAGCTGTTGCGCAGCGGGATCGGTGCCGACCCGCCCCCACAACTGCGGTGTGCCCCCCATGCGCGCCACGGCAATCGCACTATTGAGCCCGGTGCCACCGCTACTCCAGGTGGCAGTGTGGGCCACTGCATCGCCACCCTCGTGTGGCCAATGACTCAATGCTAGATTTATATCAACATTGATGTCGCCGATGATAATCAACATCCTAATGTCCTGTACGGTGTAAATTCGATGTTCATTGAATTATAAGAGATTCTCCGCTGCGATGACGGTATCGAAGAATATTTGTGAAATTTGACAAAAACACAAACGTGAATAATATACGTATTACGTAATTTAAAAATCAATAGTGTTCAGAGTTAATCCAACGCGTTACACGTATTGCTACGACCCTATTTTCGCAAATCGATGCGTCAAAAAGGAGGATCCCGTATGCGTACCTGGTTAATTGGGTTGATGAGTGGTCTGGCATTCGGCCTACTCTGGGTTAGTGCGCCGCTCGAGGCACAACCGTTGCGGTCGCAGAGTACACCAACAGCTACGGCGATACATGCGCAGCACTTGCTTGGTGATTATCTGTTCGTGGCCCGTACGTTTCGTGATAATACGGCCAACAAAAACCATCTGACGTGTCAGCGTTGCCCTACGTTTGTCAGCGAATTTGCTCCGTTTATCGGCGCTGGAATTCGTTTTTTACCCAACAAACAACACCTCCTTACCTCCCAAAAAACACTTTCACTCGATAAACGGAGCTTTAGCATCAGCGTCTGGATCCGGCGTGATGACATCGCCCAAGAGCGTGTAGTGATGAGTCATGGTGTCGTCGGCAAGCCCGCCGTTGAGTTGGGTATTGCCGCCAATCAGGCACCCTTTTGTCGGAGTGCGGGGGTGACGATTCGTGCGCCACGTGCAATTGACACACATGCGCGCATGCTCACATGCACGTTCGATATGTCGCGTGCCCAGCTACGCCTCTATGTTGATCGGCAGTTGGTCGTTCAGCAGAAAGCTTCGCCCGTGACCGGTAACGGCAATCGAACCCTCATCGTTGGTGGCCGCTGGTTGGCGAATCCCACCAAACCGGCTCAACCTACCCAAGGGGCATGGTTTGGTGGCTACATTGCTCGCATCGTGATAACCAATCATGCGGTGAATGAAAGTGATATCAATCGCTTGTTTGCCCAGCTTTTGCGTACACCCACGAGCACACCTACGGCAACGGTGACGGCGACGAGCACGCCCACAGCGACGGCGACGGCGACGAACACGCCGACGTCCACGGCGACGAGCACGCCCACAGCTACGGCGACGAGCACGCCCACAGCGACGGCGACGAGCACACCTACGTCCACGGTGACGGCGACGAGCACGGTGACGAGCACACCTACGTCCACGGCGACGAACACGCCTACGTCCACGGCGACGAGCACACCTACAGCGACGGCGACGGCGACGAGCACACCTACAGCGACGGCGACGGCGACGAGCACACCTACGGCAACAAGTACACCCATCAATCGGCGGGTGATTGCTGGTGGTCTCGCTCACTCACTCGTTATTCGCGCTGGTGAGGTGGTAGGGGTTGGCAGTAACGCATATGGCCAAATCACTGCCCCGGCTGGGCCATTTGTCGCTGTGGCCGCTGCACAA
>JBKCLM010000108.1:0-2601 GCA_046300655.1 Chloroflexota bacterium
CTGGCTCGTGCAGAGAATAAGTAGCAAAATCCTCATTAGAGTCGCTTTTATTGGGGCATCGTTAGGAACCGTAGGAATGGCATTCCTACCTAGTTTTGGCTTGATGGTTTTGTTTGCACTCATCCTTGGGTTTTCATGGGGGCCACTAAGTCCACTGATGAATGCAAAAATTCAAACGCGTTTTCCATCTCATGAACACCCGATGGTATTTAGCGCGCAAACATCCATGTTCTATGCTGCACCACCGATTGGAATGCTTTTGGTGGGATTTGGTGTTGAGACATTTGGCCTTTCACCTACCTACTTCTTCCTGGCTATTACCATGCTGATTGTTTCGGTTTTGGCTCTGCTCTCAAAGTCAATGCGTACTGAAAGCTAAACGAATGCGATCGTGCATGTTTTGAGGACTGTGTCAATAACAATAAACTGCGAACGTACGCAGTACCATGGTATGCAGGGCACAATTAACGAGCGTTGCCGAATGAACGAGATGACGCACACATGCCGAAGGGTGTGAGGAATCGACCTCACACCCTTCGTTGGCCTATGCAATAACAGGATTAGTACCAGAACATGGGTTTGCCGAGGAAGTCCTTGACCTTGGCGCGATAGTTGATCGGATCATAGAACTGGTCGATGTCGACGCGCTTGACACCTTGGAGTGGGGTGTCGGCAGGCACGGTGGTGTAGACGCCGTTTTGGATGGCGACCATCAAGCCGCTGTGACCCTTGAGCAACTGGTCGACGGCCATGTTGCCGTACGAGAAGCCGGCCATGCGGTCGATGGCGTCAGGGGCACCTGAGCGCATCAAGTAACCGATGCTCTGGTTGACGATGTCCTCGCCGGTAATCTTCTTGATGGCGTCGCCCGTGATTTGGCCGATCCCACCGAGCTTCTTGTGGCCGTAGGCATCTTCCTCACCATACTCGACGGTCTGACCGTCAATCATGTGGGCACCCTCTGACATGACCATGATGGAGTAGTTTGAGGGGTTGCGGCGCTTGTCGGCCACCAACTGGTGTGCCAAGCGCTCGACGTCGAATGGCACCTCGGCGATGACGCTACGATCGGCGTCGGCCAAGAAGCCGGCGACCAAGGCGGTCTCGCCACAGTTGCGCCCGAACAGCTCGACCACGGCGATACGCTCGTGTGAACCGGTCGGCGTACGCAAGGCGTTGATGAACTCAACACTGCGGGTGATGGCCGTTGAGAAGCCCAAGCAGTAGTCGGTACCAAATACGTCGTTATCCATCGTCTTGGGGATGGCGATGACGCGTACGCCCTCTTGGTGCATGCGCACGGCGTATGACAACGTGTCGTCGCCGCCAATCGGCACCAGGGTGTCAATGCCCAAGCGCTCGAGCACTTTGAGGATGTGCGCCGTAGCATCGGCCGTGTTCTTGGGGCCGGTGTGGGCAAACTTGCCCTTGAGGAACGACGGCATCATCTTCTCTGATACACGTTGTGGGTTGGTGCGTGAGGTGTGCAAGGTTGTACCACCGTAGCGATCGATGGTGCGGACATGCAGTGGTGTCAACGGCGCAGCCCATTCTTCGTTGCCCGTGGGATCATCGAGATTGTAGTTGAGCAAGCCACCCCAACCGCGCTTGATGCCGATTACTTCGATGCCGGCTTCGGCACAGCGGTTCACAACTGCCTTAATGGCTGGGTTCAAGCCTGGGACGTCACCGCCGCCAGTCAAAATACCTACGCGCACAGAAAACCTCCATCTTATTCACAAACCATGTCTATCGGTAGCTCACACGCTGTGAGCCTTAACCACGTACAATACACGCCGAGACACGTAACCGTTCTGCTGATTGTGCAGTGGTGACGAGCCTCGGCGCTCAATTAATTGTGTCTTAACACCATTATTATACGGCTTAACCGCCACCGCCGCCAAATCCCATGATACCGCCTTTGGTCATGGCGATAACATCGAGCAACTCGTCGACACGTTCAGCGCTCAACAGTCCCTTCTCGACCACCACTTCTTTGATGGTTTTGCCGGTGGCCATTGACTCCTTGGCGACTGCGGCACCATTGAGGTAGCCGATTTCGCGGTTGAGCGCCGTCACCAAAATGGCATTCTTGGCCAACCATCCCGAGGCCTTCTCACGGTTGGCCTCGATGCCAACCACACACTTGGTGGTAAATGCATCGATGGCGCCAATCATGACGTGCATCATCTCGTTAAGGTTATGGGCAATAATCGGCATCATCACGTTGAGCTCGAGTTGCCCCGCCTGTGACGCCAGCGCCACCGTGTGGTCACACCCTTGCACGTGGAAGCAGGCCATGTTCATCATCTCGGCTAGCACCGGGTTAATCTTGCCCGGCATGATGCTCGATCCCGGCTGCACCGCCGGCAAGCGAATCTCATCCAGTCCAGTGGCGGGCCCCGATACCAACAAACGGAAGTCATTTGAGACGCGCGTCAACGTCACACACAACGTGCGAATCGATGATGAGAAGTCGGCCGCATCTGCCATGTTTTGCATCGACTCAAACAAATTACCCGATGAGCGCAAATCTTGACCGAGCAAGCGACTCAGCGTCACCACCATGCGGGCATGGTACTCGGGGTGGGCATTGAGACC
>JBKCLM010000109.1:0-9491 GCA_046300655.1 Chloroflexota bacterium
CTGTATTTCTTTGCTAGTTGGACATCATCGAAATCTATCACTGCACCTTGGTGTGCAGCAGACGATACATTGATGATGCGGGCCGGTGCAGAAGCACGCATATGATTAAGCAATAAATTGGTCAATGTGAACGGCGCAAGATGATTTAACGCAAAAGTCATTTCGATGCCGTCAGCGCTTAATTGTCGCGACTGAAAGAATGCACCTGCGTTGTTCACAAGTACGTCAACACGTGGATAGGTGTTGATGATATGGTTCGCAAGCAACTGCACTTCGCTTGTTCGGCTAAGATCAGCAACAAATGAATCAAGTTTTGCGTCAGGAACGACCAAACGAATATGCTCTAATGTTGCATCCATGCGTTGGTGATTACGTCCAACCAACACGACGGTTGCGCCGGAATGCGCAAGTTCACGCGCAGTCACCAGCCCGATTCCGTTTGTTGCGCCTGTTACAATCATCACAGCATCCGAAAGCATCACTTTCCCTCTTCTGTAAGTAGCACTATTTGTGTGTATATCTACATGATACCGTGATGTCACGATTTTGTGCAAAAGTTTTTTTATTCATCAACACTAGACAAAATATGATGCAACTTCAATGCCAACCATAGCGACAAACGTGTTTCGTGGTAATCTAAATCGACCTGGCAAATTTGGGCTATGCGGGAGAGTCGATACAACAACGTATTGCGATGAACATGAATTGTCTCAGATGTGCGCGCCAAATTACCAGAACAATCAAAGTAGGCCTCAAGCGTATGAATCAACTCACCGCGTTGTTCACGGTCATACTCAAGCAGCGGACCCAAATGGTGCCGATAAAATGCATGGGTCTCATTCGTATTCATCATAGGCAAAAGTAGTTGATACACGCCAATATCATCATAACTGACTGGTCCAGCTAATGTTGGCTTAGGAAGGCGGAAAACGTGCTCAGCATCCTGAACTGAACGAGTCCATTCACTGGTCGTAATCGCCGTTCGCCCAATTGCCATTCGAAGCTGAGGAAACTTGGCCACGATGGTTTTCCAAAGTTCTGCAACGGTTGGATCATCACGCATCTGTGGTGCAGGCAAAAAGCACATCACGCCACGGGTATGGACAATCCACGGAACATTCAGCGATATCGTATTCAGCAGCGAGACAAACTGTGCTTGCAAAGTCGATATTTGCGGATTTGGCACAGCACAAATCACAGCGCTATGTGGTACACGCACATCAAAACCCAATTCACGCGCACGCTGTTGAATGATCATCGGGTCAGTCAACTGCCCACTCAACAGTTGATCAACAAAATTACCGCGATAGCGCGCTTCTACAGCGTTGAGCGCATGACTTTTGGTGAGCTCAAGGGCTAACGCCATGGATGCACGTCGCACAGTTTGCCGATCAGATTCGGTGAGTGCAGGTCCAATCAACACGGTATAGCCTAGGGATTGATCGGCTGCCACTAACACTTGACACCAAAACTCAAGTCCTGCAATCGTGGTTGAACCTGCACGAGGCACATATTGCGCAACTGCTTCGGCATATGGGTTAAGTTCATCGGTTACAAGCAAATCACCCTTAGCAGAATAAATCGCGACACTCCGTCCTACCCGATTAGCTAAGGTAGTAGCCATGGCACCAATACCACTACCGGCCAACGAAAGTTCGCCGAGTTCTAATGCAATTTGCGCAGCACGACGTTCGAGTTGGGCATCATAGTCACTGATAAGTCGTTGTAACTCACGATCAACTTCACGGATGTCGATGTCATTGACACATTGTACCAGTGGGATTTGGTGTTTATCCGCGATCTCGATTGCTCGCGACTCAATCGCTCCAACTACAGCCACAGCTGCCACTGGAACACTCGATAATCGCTCGACTAACATGGCCAATGAAAGTGGCGGATCAATGTCGCGGAGCGAAAGTATGGAGACCAAGGCAAACTCACCGCCACGTAAATCACTAAACAACGGTGCCACAGCACGCGCAACAGCAGGCCATGTCACTTGGCGATTTAAGCCAGCATGTCCTGCAACTACTCGTGTCGACACTGGCAAAGCAAGTCGTATTGCATCATGAACCGTAACGATTGGCACTGTCAGTTTCCTTTCACGCCAAAAACACCGCGTAGGACGATGTACGACTGCAACGTACGAACTACACCACCAGCGAGGGAACAGTATATGCAAAAATAGCCTCACATAAGGCTAATTCTGTATCATCACAGTAGAGCATACCGGCGCGCCGGAGTGCACTTATTGAGCGATAGCCAAACGTCATCTGAGCCAAGGCTGCGACGTCAACTTGCTTGATACGCACCGATGCCTCACGCGTACCATCAATCACACTCACCACCCCATGGTCGAACATGATCATGGCCCGCTCATCGTGAATCTCGACGCGCACTCCACCACGCCACTCAGCATACGGCGATGCCATAATACGCTGGCTGAATGCTGGCTTGAGTGCCGCGAGCATCAATGGTAAATCAATCACACCAGCCATAATTGCTTGGTTTGACGAGGTCGTTACAGTGGTAGTAGCGTGGAGTTCTTGTGCCATACGCGTCACTGAATGTAATTGAGGCAAACGCAAAATGAGCTGATGCGCGTCACCAACATGTTGAAGTAGCGCGTTGACCAAATCAAGTGCCGCACCGTCATCTGATGCAGCGGCTCGAACGACTTCGATGCAACGCTCAACATTGGTTAATTGTGCAGCGGCACGCAACTGGCCATCACGGCCATAAACTTGGAGCCACGGCAAGGTATCTGGCAACGCAGCCTCGATGACTGCGACATATTCGCCAGATTGTGACATCTGCATGCCACGAACAATCTCGTGCAAATCGGCTGAAAGGGGACCAACCCGAACAGTACCCGGCTCGGCCACACTACGTTGTGGTGGATGCGACCAACGCGTTGCAACCGACAAACTAATTGGCGCAAAACCGTATTGCGACCAGAATGCAACATCACCGTTGACTAAAACTATTCCAATTCCCTCAGCGAGGAGCGACTGCGCCTGATACATCAGCATCTCAACTGACAATTCATCGGCGTGCCCGTCTTTTTTGGCAGAATGGCGTAAGGTGGCAATATCTACCAACGCAGCACCGATTCGAATGCGGTCATGACTGATGACTGACAAACCGCAGGGAACATCATGCTGCCAGGCTACGGCAATACTACTTGGTCGCAGACGTGCCATACGTGTCCATTGGTCCACAGAACCAAACGTCGATGTAACAAGGTGCTTTTGAGTGTCGTTGAGCTCATCCCAATATGTACAAACAATCTGTGACATCAGTCTATCCAATCACAAAGAGCGGCGATTCCATGGGCACTACCATCTCGTAACCAACTATCGAGTTGGGCTTGGTCTTTGAGTTGTTGACCGCGTTGGCGCGAAACTTGTATGAAGCCTGATTGCAACTCGGGGAGCATCGACATGTCGCCCCAGAGTTTCTCGAATTGCATGACGGGGAATACGTCCTCCTGGCCATTTCCCCAGCGCTTTTTGACATCTTTGATAGTCACATAGGTAGGCATGCGGTGAGCCATTGTACGCACCGCGGCATGCACTTTATCAGATTTGCGGAGCACATCGTCACGTGTCAGCTCAAATACCGCTAACAGTGCATCAAGCGTTATCCAGTTGGTCAGCGTGTTATAGAAACTGAGCGAGAACTCGGATTCAGCACGTGGGAACGCCAAGCCCTCGACGAGGCGCAATTGATCATCCACGCGCGCAAGTCCACCACCACGGTCCTCAATCCGCCGTGAAGTAACCTCGAATGTGAGCGCATTACCGCTTTTGATATGGTGACCGAGCAACGATGGGTCAAGCGTAGCACCGAGCGTATCAATGTTATGTAACATGAGATACTTGAGTTCTGGTTGTTGCGCAAGCATAGATGCGAGCGCACCATTGCGTAGCATATTGGCAAACTCGAACCAGTGTCCCACTGGATGCATACACTGATGCGACAAGTTATCTGTGTAGTCGGCGGCCTCACCTTGCTGTTGCGCCCAACCAATTAAGGCCGCATGTACGCTATCGCGCATTTTTTGTGCCTGCTCATCAAGCACCTGATGCGGCATCTCATCCCATAAAAAGCGCAAATCACGGGCAGTTGGAATCAAGCGCAACCCCACCGACTTGCCTTGTGATAAGACGATGTTACCCTGGTATCCCCACGGTCGCCCAGCAATTTGCCGTTGCACGTAGGCGTTTTGCATTGGCGCGTCAGTCAAGAAGCTGGTGGTGAATACGTGCGTCGGTGGCGTACCGTACATGCGTCCAATTTGACGGCTTTTGGCGATATGTACATCCACAAACGTACGATGCTTGCCGGCAAATTTCGCGAATGGGTGGAGTGCTTTGACAACTCCTGCACCTTGTGTCCAACGACTACCCGCCCCACCTGCGAGCGACACAATTGCTACCTCACCAGCCCGAATGGCAGCCTCGCCGCGCTGCATGATAGTCGCTGCAAGCGGTCGCGTGGCGTCAAATACATCGCCTTCAACCACATCAGTAATCGTGCTATTGGCAGGCAGACGATTTTGCATTAAGCCAATCCTTCCCAAGCGCAAGTCGGTACGGATTTGTTCGTGCAAGTCACGATCAAAGCCATTCTGGGAGAGCAATTCGTAGAGCTGCGATGTTTGTGCGTTTGACGACGTGGCGTGTGGCAGCATTTGATCAAACAAACGAGGGACAACTCGTGCCAATTCGGGCGTCGTCAAACAGGCCGCCCCAAAACGGTCAAGTTCTGCACGACGCGTTTGATTGAGTGAACGATGATCCATTTTGAGCAAGTCAGGCATATGAAGCGAGTAGTAATTAATCGGCAACAGCGTGGTCACGCCAGGATGTAATTCCGCCCAGGTGCCTCGCTCGTTTATGGCAAAGTCATAGACGACAGGACGCATGGCAAATGGCAACGCATCATGAAGTTGCTGGCGTTGGGCGTCCATCAATGTCTGGAGTGCCGTTTGTGCCTCAGCTTTGACAGATGGATCTACGATAAATCCCATCCCGCCACCTGACATACCACCAAGCATCCAGAATCCCCAAAACTTATCACCGAACTGCGCTTGTACCGACTCGATTAACCCTTCGGTATAGCGATTGGTAGCCCATGGAATGATGGTTTGTATAGGGCCACGGAAGTTTTGGGTGGTAATTGCTCCCAATTTACGGATATCACCTTGTTTGAGTGCATCGATGAGTTGCTGCATCAGGGCAATCGCCTCAAGGCGAGCGTGCCATTCTGCTTCCGAACGCAGCAAATACTTCTCGGTTACCATCTCAAGAATTGGGCCGACGTTTTGGGCCATGCCGCCATGCACGACCACCAAGCTGGCCTGCAACTTAGCTCGAGCGTCGGCGTTAATTTGGTCTGTGCCAAACATGACATGATTCGGCAACAATCGCCCACCACTAACACCAAACTCGGGATCATGTTCAGTGGCAACGACGCCAGAGATAAACTTAATCCCCGGCCAGACACCACCAGAATCCTGCCAGCCGCCACCAGATCCAGCCAACCACTCACCGAGAATTGCGCGCGCAGCCACTAACCGACGTTCGGATTCAATCAATCCACCGGTAAGCGCAGCTGTTTGGCCGGTAGCACGCATACACACGCTTATCAAGGCAGCGAGTAAGCTCGTCGACACAGCAAGGCGCGATCCTTTGGGGATGTCGTTGACGGACGATACTATTTCGAGACCGTGGTTTGGACCAATCAAACGTGCCAGTAAATCGGCGAGTGAACTGTTTGAATGCTCCATACCCGGTGGCACAATCCCTGAGGCAATAATTGCGCCCTTGAGCAAACCAAGATAATCGCGACCGAAATCAAACAGCTCTGCTAACGTCGTGACATCAGCAGTCGCACCAAGATCAATACTTGTCAATCGTAAAATTGGCTCGTCAATCACGCGCAAATAGGCTTCGACGGGTGGCCTCGTCTCTTGATCACGACCGCGAACACCCAGATCGACAGAGATATTGAGGACTTGCGCTCCCTCAGGAAAATCCATGCCCAAGAAGAAGATGTCGCTCCAGGCGCTATGCGACAAATCCATCCGTACCGGCGTTTTTTCGATAAGTAACGGGAACGCACCATCATGCGAACGGGCTACTAACTCTGGACGGATGCGCAGTGGATAATCAGCGGGATGACCGACACGGAACATCCACTGATTACCACGTACGGCCCGCACACTTTGACGAACTTGATTCGCAAGTGTCTGAAAAGCCAACTGGTGGTATGCCTGGGCGAGGGCGCTCGAGATGGCGTCGGATGGTATCCGCTGAAACTCAACCAGAAATATTGTTATTGCCTCCTCAAAACGCCGATTCAACAGATGCACATAGCCATCGAAGGGGACATGCTCGGTCTGATTTGGGGCATAGTGACGTGGCAAATGAAAGCGGTGAATTGCATACAAAAAGAATAACGCACGCACACGCTCATACAAGTTTGTCCGCTGACGACGAAACTTCTCGAGTTCACTGACCTCGGTGAGCAACTCGTTCAACGTGAGTTGGGCACAAATCGCATCAAGCGATTGATTGCGTGTGTATTCATCGTGGGCGATGATAATCTGACAGAGACGTGACACAACTCCTCCTTCTGATTATTCGCCGCGCCGATGCATCAACAACTCAATCAACGTAGCCATGACCTCATCGCGCTCTTCGCCTTGGAGACCCAACGCGAGTTGAGCCGTCAATAAGCCGTATTTTGCACCGGTATCATAGCGACGTCCAATGTGCGCCAATGCCAAGTACCGCTCTTGCTGTGCCAGTTGGTTAAGCGCTGGCGACAATTGAAGCATGCGATCAGGAGCACCTGCGAACTCTTTGGCGAGAATATCAAAGACAGTTGGCGTTAGCACATGCATTCCGAATTGACACAAGTAATGACCTGCGCGCAACCCGGGCACAAGCAGTTGTTGTTCGGCCTCAGTTGGTGTTGGTTTTTCGATGACTCGTTCAATCGTATACACTTGGGCGTGGCCTGGCACGGGACGGCCACCAATCACGCCATAGTATGGCAAGAGATGTTCACGCGATGACTGGACAGCCGAGACAGCACAGTCCTCACTGGTCGCTAAATCAATCACTTGCTTGGCACAATTGCGCTGCGAATCGGCAATGTAAATATGATCACCGACCAAATGCAAGAACGGTTCATCGGCCATGGCTGACTGCGCCTGCAAAATGGCATGACCATAACCACGCGGATGTGCCTGTTCCACAAAGCGAATTTCAGCATGGACATTTTGAATCGCGTTGCGATAGGCGTCAGCCATATTGGGAGCAACTACTATTACGACTTCGGCAATACCGGCGTGCACGGCTTCAGCAACGATAATGTGCAAAAGGGTTTTGGATATGCCATCGCGGTCAACCAAGCGTTGCAACGGCAATGTTTGTTGTGCAGGCGAGGCTGCAGTGATAAGGGCTCGGGTAATTCGCACAATAACCTCACTTTCGGCACATGCCGGCATAACATGAGTCATGAGCACGATGCGTTATGACAATTCATGCAACTGCTACGACATTTTCATCGATGCAACAAACCGAATCACACGTCAGATTCAGATAAATTATACAAGTACCGACATCAAATGGTACCAGCAAAAGGGTGTACTTCATCGATGTTTTTGTACCGATATAGACAAATAATACAAGAATTATTATATCGTATCGGATAAAGATGCAATGAGATTAAAAACACCAATCTATTTCTTGACGATTATGCACAACCTATCTATACTGTATGCGCTTGGCAATGGGGCCATGCCGTGTGTAAGAATGACATACGGTCACGAGGAGTCAATGTATGCGATCAGCAATCGCTCAGTTTTTTGGACCGAACGCGGGCTACGTATTAGAACAATACGAAATCTACCTGAAAAATCCAGAGGCTGTAGAGCCCGACATGCGCGACTGGTTTGATAGCCACGGGAGCCCGGTATCAAGCACCCCAACGCGCTCAACATCATCGTCAGATGAAAATCACAATGGTGTAGACAACGAGCATGCGATTGCATCTGCACGCCTTATTCGCTTCATTCGCGAGGTCGGCCATCTAGAGGCAAGTATAGACCCACTCGGAAAAAAGCCAATAAGTGACCCAAGTCTCGATTTGCAATATCACGATCTCTCCGAGAGCGATCTCGCTGCATTACCAGCGAATATTTTGCGGAGTCCACTGGCAGCCGAATGCAAGAATGCCCTTGACGGTGTAAATGCATTACGCCGATTGTACTCGGGAAGTATCGGTTATGAGTCAGACCACATTCAAATATATGAAGAACGTAAGTGGTTCCATGACTCAATCGAGACGCGTCGCTTTTTCTACGGGTTCACGCCGCAACGCAAGCGCGAGATTCTTGAGCGCTTGACAGAGGTCGAGACGTTCGAGCGCTTTTTGCATAGCACCTTTGTCGGCCAAAAACGATTCTCCCTTGAGGGCTGTGACATGCTGTTGCCGATGCTCGATTCAATCATTCGCAATGCGGCTGCTGCCGGCACCAAAGAAGTCGTCATTGGTATGGCTCATCGAGGACGCTTAAACGTACTCGCACACGCTCTCGGCAAACCGTACCATCATATTTTGAGTGAGTTTTTGCTGGCTCACCGTGATGCCAATCACCCAGTTGTGCGTGAAGCCCACGGTTGGACGGGTGACGTCAAGTATCACCTTGGCGCCCGCCGTGCGTACAAGGACAGTGGCATCGAGCAGATGCCGATTACCCTTGCACCCAATCCGAGCCACCTTGAGTTCGTCAATCCGGTGGTTGCAGGTCGCGCACGTGCGGTGCAAGACGATCGCACCAAAACGGGCAAGCCAACGCGTAACCGTATGGCATCGCTGGCAATTATTATTCATGGCGATGCGGCGTTCCCCGGTCAAGGTATTGTTGCTGAGACGCTCAACATGTCCGGCCTTGAGGGATACAGCATTGGTGGCACGATTCACATAATTTTGAACAATCAAATCGGCTTCTCAACCGAGCCACGCGATAGTCGTACGACACTTTACTCGAGCGACTTGGCCAAAGGGTTTGAAATCCCGATTGTGCACGTCAATGCTGACGACGTCGAGTCGTGTGTGGCTGCCGCCCGCATGGGTCTGGCGTACCGCAACGAGTTCCACAAGGACTTTTTGATTGATCTGGTCGGTTATCGCCGCTGGGGACATAACGAAGGCGACGAGCCCACCTTTACGCAACCATTGATGTATGCACAGATTAGCAAGCACCCAACCGTGCGCCAGCGCTTTGCCCAAAAGATGGTCGCCGACGGCATTATCACAGCCGAAGAGGCCGATCAACTGATCAAAAATATGCAGGAGAAACTGAAGCAGGCCAAACACCTCGCTGAGACCGAACCAATCCTGCCTGAACTACCAAGTCAACCACCAGCAGGTATTGCCGGTCGTACGGTGACGGCAGTGGACGAATCAGTGTT
>JBKCLM010000110.1:0-10508 GCA_046300655.1 Chloroflexota bacterium
CCCCTCCTCTTTGAAAAAATAATTCACCTGCATGGTACATCACATACCACACAGGTGCACAACGTGCAGAATTAGCTCTTGTTGGTCAAGCGGGCTAATTCGTCGGCAACGACTGCATCATCGAGTTTGCGGAACAGCGGACCAATCTCGCGCAGGGCCGTACCCGGCTGAATCGTACTAATCTGCCAGCCACTAACCGCATAGTCGCCCGTCACCACTGGACGTGGGTGCCCCTCAGGGTCGAGCTCTTGCTCGAGGTGTGGTTGTGGCGCAATCACATCGTCGAAGCCGAGCATGTGGTGCAGGCGCTGACAGGCGTGTGGCATGATTGGTGCCATCAGCCGATTGAGCGTGTCAACGGCCTGGATCGCCACAAACATGATGGTAGCAGCCCGCTCAGCATCGACCTTGACCACCTTCCACGGCTCTTGTTCGCTGAGGTACTGATTAGCAGTCTGGGCGAGGAGCATAATCTCCTGCAAGGCACTGCGCAACTTAACCCCATCGTAGAGGATTTCCACGCGCCCGAAGCCCTCGCTAATTGTCTGCAACAAGGCCTTGTCGGCGTCGGTATAGGCGCCAGGGGTCGGCACGCCACCGAAGTTTTTCTGCGACAGGGTCAAGACACGATTCACCAGATTACCCCATGTGGCCACCAACTCACTGTTGATGCGCTGGACAAACTCGGCCCAACTCCAGTTGCTGTCTTTGCCCTCAGGCGCAGCAGCGGTTAGGTAGTAGCGGAGCAAATCGGGCTCGTAGCGGCTGAGCAAATCGGGCATCCACAAGGCCCAATTCTGGCTGGTGCTCATCTTCTCGCCCTCGAGGTTGAGGAACTCATTGGCCGGCACGTCATACGGTAACGCCCGATCGCCGTACCCCAACAACATCGCCGGCCAAATGATGGTGTGGAACGGGATGTTGTCCTTACCAATGAAGTAGTAGCTACGCTGATCGCCCTTTGGATCCCACCACTTGCGCCAGGCATCAGGCTGACCGGTGCGCTTAGCCCACTCGAGCGATGCCGAGTAATAGCCGATGACGGCATCAAACCAGACATAGATGCGCTTGTCCTTGAAGGCCGGATCGTTGCCGGGCACCGGCACGCCCCACTCGAGGTCGCGAGTGATAGCTCGGCCGCGCAGGCCCTCGCGCAGCCAGTTTTGGGTGAAGACCAGCGTGTTCGTGCGCCAGTAGCTGCGGTCTTGTGAGTCAAGCCAGGCGCGCAGTTTTGGCTCAAGCTTGGCCAAATCGATGTAGTAGTGCTCCGTATCGCGGAACGTGACCGGGGCGCCGTCGAGCGTCGAACGCGGGTTGCCTAACTCTTGCGGATCGCGAAGCTGGCCACATTTGTCGCACTGGTCGCCACGCGCCTTCTCGTACTTACAGTTGGGGCAGGTGCCCTGGACAAAACGATCGGGCAAGAAGCGCCCAAGTGACTCGGAGTACGAGCCGATTGCCACCTCGCGGTAGATGTAGCCGTTGCGCTGGAGCGTCTCGAAGATATCGGTCGTGGCGGCATAGTGGTTCTCGGTGTAGGTCTGGGTAAACAGGTCGAAGGTAATACCCAGCGCCACCAATGAATCAACAAAGCTATGGTGGTAGCGATTGATGATGGTCTGGGGCGTGACGCCCTCTTTCTCGGCAGCGAGCGTAATCGGTGTACCATGACAATCCGACCCCGATACCATCAAGACATTGCGACCACGCAAGCGATTATAGCGGGCATAGACATCTGCCGGCAGATACGCACCGGCGATGTGCCCCACGTGGAATGGGCCGTTGGCGTATGGCCATGCGACCGAGACCAACACATGTTCACTCATCATATCCTCCCATAATTGCAACACAAAAAAACCGCAGGTACTACAAGTACCCGCGGTGCATCGGTCGTAAATCTACGCCGTACACGCGGGACAAGGCATCTGCATCATGCTGGTTGCAAATAACGTATGCACGAGTCATCTCCGTAACAATGCAACTATCATACCAAGCTGAGGTATATCTGTCAATTCATACAATTATGTCAAATAAAAGAAGGCGCGGAGTAGAGAACTTCGTACCCCGCGCATTCTCATCGCACCCAAATCTGCTTAGTACGGATGCACCAGCACCTGCTCAGGCTGATGAGATTTGACCGAGCGATAGGCGGCCTCGACCAACTCGACGGTACGCAAGCCATCAACGCCGCTAATCGGGGCTGGTTTGTCGTGGCGCACCGCATCAAGCCAATCAGTAATCATCAACTGATCAAGGTTGATACCTTGGCCGACCCACTGTCCTTTGCCAGCGCGGTTGCTGTAGAGTTCGATTCGTGGCCCAAATGCATCAAGGTTGACGACGCCGTTCGCGGCGGTAATCTCCATCGTGACATCGCCCCAGGTAGGGAACGACGGCGACGGCCGCGACCAACTAGGGTCGAGACTGATGGCGAGACCGTTTTGCAAGGTGAAGAGCAGCATGCCACAATCGTCGACCTTGATGTCGTACATCATGGTGCCACCCTCGGCGTAGACGTCGTTGAACTCTTGTTGCCAGATCCAGCGTACCAAATCGGCGACGTGCACGGTGTGATCCATGATGGCACCACCACCAGCCAAGTCCGGGTCGCCGAACCAGCCGCCGGGGAACGTCCCGCGGTTGGTGGCGCGCACCAACAACGTTTCGCCGAGCGTACCGGACTGAATGGTCTGGCGCAGGCGTTGTACAGCCGGGCTATAGCGCACGGGGAAGGCCGTGCCGAGTTGGACACCAGCCTTAGCGAAGGCCTCGACCATCTCACGGGCGTGAGCCACGCTAGGTGCAATCGGCTTTTCACACAAGGTAGGAATACGGCGGGCTGCAGCAGCGAGTGCCACCGGGTGGTGCATTGAGTTTTCACCGGCGATGACCAGTGTGTCTATGTTGGAGAGGAGTTCGTCAAGCGTGACAAATGCACGGGTGTCATAGGTTATGGCAGCTTTTTGCGCACGAGCTGGTTGATCGTCCCACAGGCCGACAAATTCCGCACCAGCGATTTTTTTGCTCTCAATAATATAGCCAGGGGCATGAACGTGTGCGACACCCGCCACCCCAACGCGCAAAGGTTTGTTGGTCATGGTCAAACTCCTACAATGTAATTGCTTTGCCAGTTTGGGCGGATTCGTAGGCGGCCAAGCTCATGCGCAAGGCCTCATAGCCATCCTCAGCGACACAGCGTGGGGCGGGGCCACCAGCACACCAGGTCGCAAAGTCGCGTAGCTGATGCAAATAGGCATCCTCGATGCCGCTGTCAGGCGCGAGCGTAGCACCACTACCGGCAGCGGCGTTGAGCGTGATATCGCGCACAGCGCCGTCGGCGTGGTTGATGAGGCCACCGCTGCCAGCGAGTTCAAAGGCAGCGTTCCAGCCGCTCGGGTAGGCCCAGCTCGCCTCAGAATGTGCAATGACACCGTTGGCGAAGCGCACAATGGTGAGCATGGCGTCTTTGCCATCGGTGCCAGCGTGTTTCATCGATTTGGCGTAGACGCGTTCAGCGGGACCAAACACCCAGCGCAGCCAGTCGTAATCATGTACGAGCAAGTCGAGGGCCACACCACCACTGCGAGCGATGTCGCCGTACCAGTGGCGACCACCACCAGGGACGGTGCCGTTGCGCACCGTGCGGGCCACGGCAGGCGTGCCAATCTCGCCGGCAATGACCAAATCGCGGGCGGAGGCGTACTCACGAAAGTAGCGCACCACCTGGCCGGGCATCAATTTGCGCTGAAAGCGGGCTGCTGCCTCGATCATCTCGGCGGCATCGGTAAGTGACCGGGCAATCGGTTTTTCGACAAAGACATGTTTGCCGGCCTGAAGGGCGGCAAGGGTCATTTCTTTGTGGGTATCGGTCGGCGTGGCAATTACTACCGCATCGATATCGGTACGAGCAAGCACATCGGCACCAGTCGCATAGCAGGGAGCCTCGACTTTGGTGGCAACATCACGGGTAAACTGACTATATTCGGGAGCGCCACAGGCCACAAGTGTCGATCCGGGAATGCGCGTGATATTGAGCGCATGATACCCGGCCATTCCGCCACCACCAATCACACCAAATCGCATGGTCGTACCTCTTTGTAACAGGTGATTTTATGACAACACCGTTATTGTACCTTAGGATGGTCGATGTGATATCGCGATCTGTCGTGTATACTAACCTCATCGCATTCACACAATTACATGGGGGTTTTTGTGACGCAAACGCAACGTTGGAGTCCAACCACCGTGATAACCATGATTATCACGATTTTTGTCTTTTTTGGCATCAGCATCGGTGCCACTGGCGTTCTTTGGGCCGAAATTTTGCCAGTCCTGATGATGGACGACGCCCTGTTCGGCACTCTGTCACTCATCTCACCGATGGTATCAATCGTCATTTTGTTGTTTGCCGGCAACCCGATTGAGCGCCTCGGTAAGCGTGTGAGTGTATCGCTTGGACTGAGTGTTCTCGCACTCGCGGCCTATGCGCTGTCAATTGCTGCATCGCCGTTTCATTTTGCGTTGATAAATGTGCTCTACGGCTTGGGCTACGGTATTGTCGAGCTCAGCATTAATAGTGTGACGCTTGACTGGGAGCGCGAGCAACAAAAGAGCGTGATGAATTACGTGCATGCGGCGTTTTGTGCTGGGGCAATCGTGGCCGGATTGGGTGTGGGTCAGCTCCTAGCGGCCAACTGGGACTACACCACAATTCTATTGGGTGTCATGGGTATTGCGTTGTTGACCGCATTCATCAATGCGATTATCGCCTATCCACCAACACATCACGATGCCGATGGTGATTCAGCGAGTGCAGGTGCGGCAATTCGCTTACTCATCAACAATCCAGTTGTGCTAACATTAGGTATTGTCAGCTTTTGTGCGACGTTTGGTGAGAGCGTGGCGATTACTTGGTCGGTATTGCATTTGCGCGATCTCGGAGCAAGTGCATTCATCGGTGGCGCCGGATTTGCCTTGTTCAATACAATCATGTTCATCGGGCGCATGACCAATAACAGCGTGGTTGAACGCTACGGTGTGGTTGTCTCATTTACCATCTCGGCGATTGCTATAACTGTTGCCGGCATCATGCTCGTCGGGTTCAATAGTTTGTGGACGGCCGTGGTCGCATTTGCCATTCTCGGGTTCGGCGTAGCCGGCGGTGTCCCTACTGCATTAACAGCCGGTGCGCAGTTTGTTCCAGGCCAAAATAGCGCCCTATCAGGGGCTTTGATGTCGGTGAATTATCTGTCGTTTATAATCAGCCCACCATTGATTGGCGTGTTGGCGACCAATACCAGTCGTCAGTCAGCCTTGTTTGTGGTTGTGGTGGTCGGACTGATGATGATTATCTTTACGCGAAGATTGGCCTATGTCACACAAAAATTCCACACCGCATAACACGCCTCGTCCCACCACCATGCCGCAACGATCGGTATGGTGGTGGATTCGCAACGGCCTGATCGCGCTCATACTGAGCGCCTGTAGTCTACTCCAATCCCCGCAAGTAGCCAATCCGACTGAGACACTGACCGTACCAACCGTCACACCACGTATTGTCGCCTCACCCAATCCGAGTCAAACTGTACAACCCGCACCGACACTCGGTACGCTCAATCTTGCGCCCACGCCGACACTGAGTGCACTCGCCGAGGATGAGCGTCTGGCTATCTTTGATGAGGTCTGGCAGTACGTTGATGAGCGCTACGTCTATGCAGATTATCGTGGAGTCGACTGGCAAAACGTCAAAGAAACGTATCGCCCGCGCGTTATCGCAACAACTGACAGCAATGCGTTTTATTTGATCATCAAAGAGATGATTGGTCTGCTCAACGACGACCACACGCGCTTCGATACACCACAAGAAGTTGCCATGGACGAGGCGTTTTTTAGTGGGACAGCCGATTATGCCGGTATCGGCATCATCATCCGTGAGGTCGAGCAAGGGCTGATGATTATGCGCCTTGCGCAATCTGGCCCTGCCGAGATGGCTGGCGTCCGACCCTATGACATCGTCACCAGCGTTGATGGTGTCGCTATCAACGACATGATTCAAGATGATGTCGAGTACACGCGGCGTATCCGTGGGCCAATTGGTAGCCAAATCACCTTGGGCATATTGCGCGATGGTGAGGAACTTGAGGTGCAAATTACCCGTAATGCCATCCCAAGCACGGCTTTCCCCGAGGCATTCACCCAGCCGTTACCGCAGACCGATGTCACGTATCTCACCATTGATAGCTTCAATCGCCAAAATCTTGACATGCTGGTCAAAGAAGCGCTTGATGGTCCGAATGTGGTCAGTACCCCGCAGGCAATTATTATCGACATCCGCGAAAACTACGGCGGGAGCATCGGCTCGATGCTCGACGTGCTTGCGTTCTTTCATGATGGTGGTGTGATGGGCGAACAAGTCGGTCGCGACCAAACGTATGAACTCGAGGTCCCCGCAGGCAAAGTACTCCCGGCCTATGCCACTGTGCCAATCATTGTGTTGACCAGTGGCGAAACCGCCAGCGCAGCCGAGATGTTCGCATCAGGGCTCCGTAGTCTCCGTGGAGCCACGATCATCGGTGAAACGACCGCCGGCAATACGGAGAACCTCTACCCGTATGACCTCGCCGATGGCTCAACCCTCTGGTTGGCCGAACTCCTGTTCCGCCAGAACGACGGCACCTACATTGACGATATCGGCGTACAGCCTGACATCGTGGTTGATGCCGAATGGGGCACATTCAAACCGGCCAACGATCCGTTTATCATTCAAGCGCTGGCTGAACTCGCCCAATAATCATCCATCCTCACAACACGACAACGCACCTACCGAGTATTCGATAGGTGCGCATTCTTTTGGCTCGTTGTCACTCAAAAACTACGGGCGGCGGTTGTGCCAATCCGTCACGCCTTGGTAGGCGTCAGCGGCGCGGAGCAACTCAGCCTCGGCAAAAGCCGGCGCCACCAGTTGCAAACCAACCGGCAGGTTGTTGTCGAAGCCACAGGGGATCGAGATACCGGGCAGACCGGCCAAACTGACAGGCAATGTACATACATCTTGCAAGTACATGGCCACGGGGTCGGCGCTGTTCTCGCCAAACTTGAAGGCCACATTGGGCGACGTCGGTGAGGCAATCAAATCAACCTCGGCGAAGGCCTTGGCAAAGTCTTGACGAATCAACGTACGCACCTGTTGGGCACGCTTATAGTACGCATCATAATAGCCAGCGGACAAGGCATAGGTGCCAAGCATGATGCGCCGACGGACCTCGGGGCCGAACAAATCGCCACGCGTCTGGTCGAGGGCATCGCGATAGCTATCGCCGTCACTACGGACGCCGTAGCGCACGCCATCAAAGCGCGCCAAGTTCGATGAGGCCTCGGCCGTGGCCACGATGTAGTAGACGGGCAAGGCATACGGGCTATGCGGTAGCGAGATCTCTTTGACAGTAGCGCCGAGTGACTCAAGCACACGAATTGCCTCGCGCACTGCTTGTTCGGTGCCCTTTTGCATACCGTCGACGAACAGCTCTTTGGGGATACCGATGCGCACACCCTTGAGGTCACCACCAAGTGCAGCCACGTAATCGGGCACCGCAAGTGGTGCAGACGTTGCGTCGTGGTCGTCATGACCGGCGATGGCGTTCAACATCATGGCACAGTCACGCGCGCTCCAGGCCATCGGGCCAATTTGATCGAGCGACGAGGCAAAGGCGACTAAGCCGTAGCGTGATACACGCCCGTAGGTCGGCTTGAGGCCAGTAATACCACACAACGAGGCTGGCTGACGGATACTGCCACCGGTGTCAGTGCCAAGTGTACCCGCAGCCATGCCGGCCGCTACTGCGGCGGCTGAACCGCCACTTGACCCACCAGGAACGCGGGATGTGTCCCACGGGTTGCGGGTCAGCTGATAGGCGCTGTTCTCGGTCGATGAGCCCATGGCAAACTCGTCCATGTTGAGTTTGCCGAGCAATACGGCACCAGATTTTTTGAGGCGTGCCACGGCAGTGGCATCGTACGGTGGGCGGTAGCCCTCGAGAACTTTGGAAGCACAGGTAGTGGGCAAGCCCTCGGTCGACAAGACATCTTTGATGCCGAGTGGGATACCGAGCATACCACCGCGCTCGCCAGCTTTGAGGCGAGCATCAGCCGCAGCCGCTTGTGCACGCGCGCCATCGGCGTCAACGTGCAAATAGGCGCCCACGGTGGCATCATATGCGGCGATGCGCCCAAGCATGGATTCGGTGAGTTGGCTTGACGTGACTTCACCGGCATCAAGGCGGGTGCGCATCTCGGCGAGGCTCAGATGATACAGTTCATTCATAGATGATGTTCCCATTAATATCCCTTATTGCGGCCTGTCACAATATCGACAAATGTCTTGATACAAATCTTGATATCAAACAAAAGCGACCAGTTCTCTACATAGTATAAGTCGTAACGGGTCCGGTCTTCAATACTCGTATCGCCCCGCAGACCATTTGCTTGGGCCCACCCGGTCACGCCAGCCTTTTGTTTGTGACGGCGCATGTAGTAGGGGATTTGCTGACTAAAGCGCTCGACCCACACCTCTTGCTCGGGACGCGGCCCGACTACACTCATCTCGCCACGAATCACGTTGATAAAGTTGGGCAATTCGTCGAGCGACGTTCGACGCAGAAATGCACCAATTTTGGTCTTACGTGGATCATCTTGGGTCGTCCAGTTGGCCATGTTTGGCGCATCAGCGCGCATCGTACGAAACTTAATAGTTGGGAACGGTTTGCCGTCGATACCAACGCGCGGCTGAATAAAAAACGCTGGACCCTTGGACTCAAGCTTAATCAGCAAGGCGATCAACAGCATCAGAGGTGACAACAAAATCAACACGGCAGCAGCAAATACCAGGTCAAACGTGCGCTTGAGTAGCTGGTTGAACGGGTTCGCCAAAGCACCGTTACGGACATTCAACAAGGGCAAGCCGGCCACATCGTTATCAGAGACTACGTTGTTGGTAATCAAGGTAAAGGCATCGGGGTAGAGCTTGACCTCGACGTGCTCATCCTCGGCCGACATGATGATGTCGAACAGCTCGTGCGATGAGCGCCCTGACAATGCCACAATCACCAAGTCAATCCCATGGGAACGAATCGTTGCCCCGATGCTGCTAAAGTCACACAGCACCGTCGAATCAGCCACCGTTGCGCCGACCGGCACTGCCGCCGAGGCAAACCCTTGGACACGGTAGCCCAAACTTGCATCGCGCGAAATTGAGCGATAGACCAACTGACCCGGGTCGAGCGCACCGATTATCAAGATGCGCCGCTGATTGAAGCCCCTACGACGCAAATTGGAAAGCGTCGTACGATAAACCACGCGGAAGAACACGGCTGATCCTATTAATAGAATCAATCCCCCCAAAAGTAATACACTGTCGAGAGGCACATCGATCAAACCAAATTGCGGGGCGAGCAAGTTCATGATATACGAAAGCAACATGGCAATGGTGACGCCAACAAGAATTTTGAAGCTCTCGTCGATACGCGACACACCGCGTGGTAAGGCGTACAATCCGGTCGTAACAAACGTGATAAACATGATGACGTTGACCAACAACACAAACAACCAAATTGCATTAATTGGCGTGTTATCGAACTGCGCTTGTCCTTCGATGTTGAGCGGTCGCACCCATACATAGGTCATGTATAAGGCTAGGTTGATGGCCAGCGCATCGGTGAGCACTGCCATCGCGATAACTACTGTTCTGTTAAGCCACATTCGCCACAACATCTGCTTACCTGGCGCTGTGGGGTTTGTTGGTGGGACGGAAGTTATTGCGGACAAGTTCGCTGCGCTCCTTTAGCGTGATGCCTGTCTCGATCAGCCATCGCATCGGCGCTGGGGTCGTTGCGGCATAATAGCGCCGAAAGAAAATCCGCATCGCATCATAAAAATTAACGATGCTTTGAGCGGGTCGTTGACGACTCGATGCCCGTTTAATATGGTGAACTACGGCATCGGCCACATAGACAATCCGCCACCCGTACATCTTGAATCGGTAACACCAATCGAGATCTTCGCCATACATGAAGTAGGTCTCGTCGAGCAGACCAACCTCACGGACGACAGACATGGGCATGAGCATGCACGCACCCACCAGCGCATCAACTTCGATTGTCTCGTTCGCATCGACATACGTCATATTATACCGCCCAAACCGCCGACTTTGGGGGAACAGGCGCGACAAACCAGTCATGCGCCAAAGTGACACCTCAGGCGTTGGGAACGAACGCCGGCAGGCTAAATCGAGCGACCCATCCGGCAAGATCAAGCGCGGCCCAACTGCTCCTACATCGGGGTGGGACTGGAGATACGCAAGTAATACGTCAAATGCACCGGCCTCAACCACCGTATCGGGATTGAGAATCATCACGTACTCGGGGGCATCAGGGCGCTGTATGAGTGGACGAATGGCCAGATTGTTGGCATACGAAAATCCGCCGTTGTGCGTGCTCTCGATGATGTGCACCTGC
>JBKCLM010000111.1:0-6295 GCA_046300655.1 Chloroflexota bacterium
AGGCATTATGCGCGGTATTGATGCCCTGTACGCACGTACCATTGATGCGGCAACCATCAATCTAGCCTATGGGCAAGGCAATACATTAGTCACTATGGCTCAACTTGTGGCACAATCACTTGCGATTACCAATCCTGATATTCGCATCGAAGAAAGCAAACGTGTCGGTGAGGTGACCTACTATATCGCCGATCTCCGTCGTGCCCAGGAGTTGCTCGACTATACACCACGGATTGATCTCGCCCAAGGAATTGCGATGGCGGTCGAGTGGCAACGCACGTGGCAGCACGCTACACCTCCCTCCTAGTTTGTCGACTGCATATGTGCCATGCGCTGCGATATTTTGCGCCTGCAGAAAGCGTACGGCTCGGGAGCGTGTCTGTTGCATCGCCGTGTGGTCGCGCTGTGACAGCATTTGGCATTGCCTCACACATGCGTGTGTCGTGCAAAACCATACCAGAAGTGACCATAAAATTATTTCAAATTCATTTGAATATTTAAAATTAATTTGAAGTATTGTCAATTCGCTGATATATACTTCCATTCGCTGTGCGCGTCACAAAGCCAAAATCGACCAAATCACGCCGGGCTGTCGCATAATCATCAAAGGCCACATGGGTCAAAATTGCCGTATTAATTTGGGATTCTGATAGCGGTTCCGCAGGCAGTTGTTGGGCCAAGTAGTGCAGGACGACCTCTCGGTCGTTGCGCCGCACCGGGAGCTGGTTGATTTTGCCGAGATGATTGCAATAGCGGCGCACGACCTCAGGGAGTTGTTGGCGTGGGTCATCGGTGGCATGATTGTGTGTGGCTTCGTTGGGGTAGAGTGTAACGGCCCGATGTGCCACGATGTCATACACGAAGTGCTTGGAAGTTGCATCAGTTGGATAAAACACGGGCGTCAAGCTTTTGAGCAAGGTGGTGGCAGACGCAGTGGTGATATGCAACGCCGCGGCAACCTGTGACCGACTGATGGTACCGTGCTCGTGCGCCAGTGCGATGCATGCGTCGAGGTCTGGGTGGGTCAGGAGTTGCGCACGGCGCGCGTACTCGTGGGGTGGTAACGGGCGGGTACGCGCCAGGTGGGCAAATGCGGGCGTGCGCGTAGGGAGCAGGTACACGATGCCATCCATGCACTGAGAATGGGTGATTTGCTGGGTTGTGGGCGACACGATGACGAGTGCGGGCTGGGTGATTGCGAGGCACGTAGTGAGACGCAGATGCAGAATCTCATCGGGCACTTCGTTGAGCAACTGGATTGTGTCCGACGCGTGTGTAGCTGGCATCTGCATAAGTGTGGCAAGAGAGTGGCGTGTAATAGTCGCGGCGTCACACGCGAGATCTCCACGCAGGGCGAGCAGTGGGTGGGTGTGAAGGATGCGTGTGTTCATGCGTTGCCTAGGGATGATGGTCCCTTGTCAGCTTGGCGTTGCGCGTGGTGCCATTCGTTGACAAGGATGCGCATCAATTCGGCTGCAGGGTATTCACGAATGTGGGCCACGTGCGTGCCAGCCCAGTGCGCGGCGTAGGCTTCAACTTGGTGCGGTGCCTGATTGGCAAGGTGTTTGGCCAGGTCGTACGCCACCGGATATGCGGGTGGTGCAGGGGCATCAATGTGTGTCACATGTTGAATCAGACGATTGATGAGGCCGCGTGCAGGCCGCCCTGAGATACCTGCCGTTAATGCTGTGGCGTGTGTGGTGCGCAGATGGGCACGATGTGCCACGCTTGTGCCGGCCTCGGGGCACAACAAAAACGCCGTGCCTAATTGGGCCGCGGTTGCGCCGTATGCCTGTGCGCGCTGGATGTCGTGACCGTTCATCAATCCGCCGGCCGCTACAATCGGGATTGAGAGATGCTGGGCGAGCTGCTTTACCAGGTCGAGGGTGGATTGGCATGCATCTGGCAGGGTTGGATCAAACATGCCACGGTGTCCGCCTGCCTCAATCCCCTGGGCGATGACCGACTTGATGCCAGCGTGTGCGATTAATTGGGCTTCATCGAGGTTGGTGGCGGTGGCCATCGTATAGATGCCCAGGGCATTGAATCTATCAATCCAGTCGCGTGGTGGTATGCCAAAATGAAAGCTGACGACGGCCGGACGGAGTTGACACATCAGCGCAAAGAGTGGTTCGTTTGCCAAAAACGACGGATAGGGTTCAGCGAGCGTGGCTGGTGGTTGGGCGCCTAACTCAGCGAATAGTGGGGTCATGTATGCAATCCAGCGTGATTCGCTGTATGCATCGCGTTGGGCTGGTTGATGACAGAACACATTCACATTAAATGGCTGCGTGGTGAGTTGTTGTGTTTGCCGAATCATGGCATGGGCGTGTTCGAGCGAACTCGCGCCAATCCCCAATGAACCGAGCCCGCCGGCATTGGAGACGGCAGCTGCTAGCGCGGGTGTTGAGATGCCGGCCATTGGTGCCTGGATAATCGGGTACGTCAATTGCGAGAGTGATGATTGTCTGAACGGTGAATGTTGCATCGATGACCTCACACGCACACGCGATTGCCGTACTGCAGTATAGCACCGGTTGATGCAGTGAAGGTATGTTGTGATGCCTGTGGGCGACGATTTGGCGTGGTGTGTGGAAGAATCTGGGTGGGGTGGATGGGTGGTAGCGGATATTGGGCACAAAAAAGTGCTGGTGTTCGCTTGCGAACACCAGCACGTGAGAACAAATGAAGTTACTTGACTTCGACGCCAGCGCCGGCCTCGACCAACTTGGCCTTGATCTGCTCGGCTTCTTCCTTGCTGACGCCTTCCTTGACTGGCTTTGGAGCGGCATCGACCAAATCCTTGGCTTCCTTGAGGCCGAGGCTGGTGATTTCGCGGACGACCTTAATGACGTTGATCTTGTTAGCACCGGCATCCTTAAGGATGACGTCGAACTCGGTCTGCTCTTCAGCAACTGGGGCAGCGGCGGCACCAGCGGCTGGCATCATGGCGCCCATCATGACTGGAGCGGCGGCGGTTACGCCCCACTTGTCTTCCATGGTCTTCTTCAACTCAACCAACTCGAGGACGTTAAGGGCCTCAATGCTCTCGATAATGCTTGCAATCTTGCTCACAGCAAACTCCTTAGTGATGTGTAACTATGACACAAATAAATAATACAAACCAGGACTAGGCGGCCTTGTCGTCGCCACCCAATTTGTCGATACGACCTTGGACGGCATAAACAACACCGGTAGCGGCACTGTTGAGAACGCCGACGATCCCTGAGACAGGTGCGTCGATGGTGCCCACAATTTGTGCGAGAATCTCTTGACGCGTTGGTACGCTGGCGACGACCTCGAGGGCCTGCTCACCACCGATATACGTGTTACCGAGCATGGCGCCGCGGAAGCTGAGCTTCTTGATCTCGGCGTTGACTTCTTTGACGGCCTTGGCGACGGCTGCTGCATCGGTATATGCGAAGCAGAGTGCGGTTGGGCCATACAAAGCTGGCTCAATTGCTGCAAAGCCGGTGGCTTTGGCGGCAATCAGGGCCAGGGTGTTTTTGGCGATAATGAACTCGCCACCGAGGGGACGAATCTTGTTACGAACCTTGGTGATTTCCTCCACCGTGATACCGCGGTAATCGGCTACGATGACGGCCTGCATTCGTGACATTTTTTCGGTCAGTTCGGCGACTGAATCAATCTTGCGTTGTGTTGGCATGCTTTCACCCCCTTCCTTGTGTTGATTTGATGTACATCAAAACGGGTTACCGCACATGAGACGCGGTAACCCGTACACAAGGCATGTGTTGGTGGGCTAACCTCGGTCGGTGGATGCGTGCGCATCGCATTAGGCCACTAGGGCACCGACTGTCTCCGGCATGTATTCAGTTCCGTTTGAGTGCAGTATACCAAACTGCGGGGCATCACACAAATGACGCCCTGCAGTGATGGGAACTACATGTTCTGGGCAGCGCTTGGGTCGACGGCGATGCCGGGGCCCATGGTGCTGGTGAACGTGACTGAGCGAATAAACGAGCCTTTGATCGAGGTTGGTTTGATTGACTTAACCGACTCCATCAAGGCAGCGATATTCTCGCTGATTTGTTGCTCGGTGAAGCTGACCTTACCGACTGCGACGTGCAAGATGGCCGTCTTGTCGTTACGGAACTCGACACGGCCGCCGCGCACTTCTTTGATGGTGCGGGCAATATCATCGCCAGCGACGACAGTACCGCTCTTGGGGTTTGGCATCAAGCCGCGTGGTCCGAGCTTACGGGCGACGCGACCGACTTTGGCCATCATATCGGTGGTTGCGATAGCGATGTCAAAGTCAAAGAAGTTCTCGCGGTCGATTTGGGTAATCAACTCATCGGCGCCGACGAAATCTGCACCGGCGTCGCGGGCGGCCTGAGCGGCATCGCCTTGTGCGAACACCAACACGCGAACTGTCTTACCAGTACCGTGGGGCAGTGCGACGGTCGAACGGATATTTTGGTCAGCTTGGCGCGGGTCGATGCCGAGGCGCAGGTGAACCTCGACCGAGGCGTCGAACTTGGTGAACGACGTCTCTTTAACCAAGCGGATGGCGTCGGCAGGAGCATATACTGCGTTCTGGTCGACTTTCTTCAGCGCTTCGAGATACTTCTTACCGTGTTTCTTAGCCATGTGTTCCTCCACGTGGTACAAACGGGGCGACCCCTCCCACGACTATGTAACGAAAATTAATCCTTGATTGCGATGCCCATGCTGCGGGCGGTGCCGGCGATGGTGTTCTCAGCGGCCTCGACTGAGGTGGCGTTGAGATCTGACATCTTCTGCTCGGCCAACTGGCGGAGCTGGGCACGGGTGATTGAGCCAATGGCTCCCTTGTTTGGCGTGCCTGAGCCTTTGTCGACGCGGGCAGCCTTGCGCAACAAGTCTGATGCGGGTGGGGTCTTGAGGATGAAGGTGAACGAGCGATCGCTGTAGACGGTGATTTCTACAGGGATGGTGCTACCAGCTTGGGCAGCGGTCTTCTCGTTGTATTCCTTCACAAATGCCATGATGTTGATACCATAGCTACCCAACGCCGGACCGACCGGGGGAGCTGGAGTTGCCTTACCTGCTGGCAACTGAAGTTTGATGACGCCTGATACTTTCTTAGCCACAGAAGTGCTCCTTATTCGACACCTTTGGTCACCTGCAAGAAGTCGAGATCGACTCGGGTTTCACGACCAAAAAATGAAACCAACACACGGACGCGTCCACGCTCTTGATCGATTGAATCCACCACACCTTCGAAATCGGTGAAGGGTCCATCGATGATTTTGACGGTTTGACCGACCTGGTAAGTGACCCGCACCTTGGGTTCGACCGTCTCCATCTGGCGGAGGATAGCCCGTACTTCTTGATCCTCGAGGGGCGTCGGCTTATTGCCGTTGCCCACAAACGTTGATACACCGGGCGTGTTGCGCACCAGGTACCACGTATCTTCGTTCAGAATCATATGGATGAGCACATAGCCTGGATAGACCTTGCGCTGAACCGTACGACGCTGACCGTTCTTAATCTCAATCTCTTCTTCAGTTGGTACGACGACATCGCTGATGAGATGTTGCATTTCACGCTGGGCAATCCGGTTAAGCAGATTGCGCATGACTTTGTTCTCGTAGCCAGCATAAGTCTGGATGACGTACCACCGCATGTTCTCTGATGACGGGGCATTCGCTGCCGAAGAAGTACTGTTCGCTTCTGACACTGGTACCTCGCTCTCTTCGTTCAGCGTCGTTTATTGGGCAAACAATGATTGTAGTTGCAACAAACCCCATGAGAAAAGCGCATCGGCTGCAAACAGCACGACAGAGGCGGCGGCAGAAAGTACCAGCACAACCACGGTCAAACGGATTGCCTCTTCGCGGGTTGGCCACGTCACTTTGCGGAGCTCACTTTGTGTTTCTTTCACAAATGTACCAGCCGCGCTGTTCTTGAGCCACTCAACGAATTTATTGGGGGTGTTGTTGTTCGCAGTAGTCATAATGTATCGCTCTCTCCAGGGTCATTATTCTGCAATCATGGCCAACTGGATATGACAGATGGTGACGCCGCATGGACTCACACGGCGTCACCAGCGATCAACTAATCAGTGATCTTTGAAACGACACCAGCGCCGACGGTGCGGCCACCCTCGCGGATAGCGAAGCGCAAACCATCTTCGATGGCGACTGGAACGATCAACTCAACGGCCATCTCGATGTTGTCACCCGGCATCACCATCTCGACACCCTCTGGCAACGTGATTGAACCCGTTACGTCGGTGGTGCGGATGTAGAATTGTGGGCGGTACCCGGGGAAGAATGGAGTATGGCGA
>JBKCLM010000112.1:0-9147 GCA_046300655.1 Chloroflexota bacterium
GGTCGGGAGGGTCGGGGCGCCTGTCCTGCGCAGGGTTGGGGTCGGGGCGCATCGCGATGCGCACGATTGCGGTAGGGATGGTAGGTGCGCATGAGATGTGCACGGTTGGGGTAGGGGTGCATCGAGATGCGCAAATGGTTAGTTGTGGCCAACCAGCTGATCTAGGCGCAACGATAAGACGCGGGAGGCGCTGTCATCGCCCATTGATACGCCGTAGATGGTATCGGCGATTTCGATGGTGCCGCGATTGTGTGTGACAACCACGAATTGCGATGTTTTACGGAGGTCGGCTAGGGCAGCCCGGAATCGGGCCACATTGGCCTCGTCGAGCGCAGCATCGACCTCGTCGAGCACACAAAACGGTGTCGGCTTGACTTTGAGGATGGCAAACAACAATGCAGCTGCCGTCAGCGATCGCTCACCACCCGAAAGGAGCGAAAGGTTCTGTTGGCGCTTGCCCGGTGGCTGTGCGGTAATCTCGATGCCGATGTCGTCAAGCGCCCCGCCCTCACCTTGTTTGATGAGATCGAGGCTGGCCCGACCACCGCCGAACATGATTTGGAAGGTGTTGGCAAATTCGCGGGCCACGGCGCCGAAGACGCTCTCGAAGTTGGCCTGCATGGTGGCGTCAAGTTCGCGAATCAACTCTTGTAAGCTTTGGGCGGCACTGCGCAAATCTGCGACTTGGGCCGTCAGGAAGGTGTAGCGCTCGTTGGCTTCTTCGTACTCCTCGAGCGCAAGTGGATTGACTGGCCCGAGGCGCTGGAGTTGTTGGCGGTGGTTGTTGAGTTGCTGGTTGAGTGTCGGTTCGTCGCCGACCACGGGTTCGCTGCTTTTGCGCAAGACCTCGAGATCGTAGCCCTCGCTTTGGGCGCGCTCAACCAACACCTGAATGCGATCGATGGCACGTTGCAGGTTGAGTGCGGTGCGGTTAGCCTCGGCCTCGGCGTCACGCAGGTGTTGCAGTACTTGTTGCTCGTGCTTCTCATGCGTGGGTAACTCGGCCTCATGCGTGCGCAAGTCGCTCTCGAGTGGTGCAAGGCGTACTTGAATCTCGCCAATCGCCTGTTGGACTCCGGCCAGCTCGGTATGGTGATTGACGCTCTCTTGTTGGACATCCGCCGCCTCGCGTTCGAGCTCGGTTTGGCGTGATTGGCGCTGTTGGAGCGTATTGCGCAAGGTGGTCAGGCGTTGTTCACTGGCCTGAATCGTGGCCATGGTACCGCGTACCTGACCCTCGGCCTCGGTCAAAAGCTGTTGGGTTGCAGCCCGGCGATCATCGTCGGCATAGCTTTGTTCGATCAGATGCTGCTCATCGCGGTAGCACTGGTCGAGCGTGGCGCGTTGTTGTTGTTGTTGAACCGCTAGATCGAGCAATTCTTGGTCGAGTTGCTTGATTTGTGTGGTTGAGTCGGCAAATCGGTTGCCAGCCTGTGCTGCCTGCTGGTTTACCAACGCGACATCTGACTCTGCTTTGTTGACGGCTCGCTGTGTTACATCGCGCTGACTCTGGAGTTGTTGGAGCTGCTGCTGGCTCTGCTGCCGTGTATTGTCGAGCTGTCGTACTTGTTGCTCGGTCTGCTGGATTTGATTGTTGAGGCGTGTGCTGATTGCTACAAGGCGATCAACCTCGGCTTTGGCTTGGGCAATTTGATCGGGCAACTCACGCAGGTCGCGTTCACGGCGTAGGGTGCCACCGTCGCGCACTTGGGCGCCACCGGTGAGTGCACCGCCACTACTGACTTGCTCACCGCCGATAGTGACAATCTGCCAGCCACCACCGATGCGCTTAATCTCGCGGCGAGCGACCTCGAGGTCGCGCACGACCAACGTGCGTCCAATCAAGTAGTCGACGACTTTGGCGTATTTGGCGTCAGCCGAGACCAACTGCGCGGCCACGCCGATGACGCCGTCTCCACTGGTGGGAGATTTGGTGTCACCACTACCGCTGCGCAGGGTGTCGAGTGGTAAGAATGTCGCCCGGCCTTGGCCGCCTTTTTTGAGGGCAGCAATAGCTGATTCGGCTTCGTTCCATGTGGGCGTGACGATGTGTTGCAACCGCGCTCCGAGTGCAGTCTCAATCGCAAGCTCGAGCTCAGCAGGGGCACTAATAAGTGTGGAGACGAGCGCAAAATCTGCTCCGCTCTTGCTCGCCCACTCCATCGCCGCTTTGACGCCTTGGACTACGCCGCCATGACTGCGTTGAATTTGGACTAACGCTTGATAGCGCGAATCGAGTTGGTTGAGTGCGCGTCGGGCCGCAGTAATGGACTCTTCGTTGCTAGCACGCTGATTACGTAACGTCTCAATTTGTTGGCGTGCGTTTGTGACTGCGTGTTGGGCATCGGTGAGCGCTTGTTGTTGGGCGTCAACTGCCGATTGTGCGGTGGCAAGCGCTTTTTGGTTGGTGACGAGTGCTGCCTCGGCTTGACTGACTAATAGTTGTTCGTTTTGTTGATGTTGACTGAGCGAGGCGATGAGTTCGTTGAGACGCTCGACCTGACGCTGGCGCTCACGAATCGCTGATTGAGTACTGGCCTCGGCACGTTGGGCTTGATCGACTGCCGCTCGCAGGGCACGGCGTTGATCATTATAGGTTGCGCGTCCAGCATCGATTGCAGCGAGTGCGAGCTGATGCTGATTGCGTTGGGCTTGTTGTTCAGTCAACAGGTGATTGAGCGCGACCAACTGTTGCTCAATCACCTGCAGTTGTTGCTCGGCTTCTTGTTGGCCTTGCGCAAACTCATGCATGCGCTGTGCCACAGATTTGGCGCGTTCGTCGGCCACAGCAATTGCCCGTTGCAGGGTCTCAGCGCGGCTGTGTAGGCGACTCCCATCGGCATAAATGGTGCCGATCTGCTCGCGCAAGGTGCGGATGTGCTCGCGAGTTGCCGTAATCTGGCTATTTACCGTATCGCGCTGGAGAAGCAACTGTTCAACCAGATGTTGGGCGGTAGCATGCTCAGTCTGGGCATGTGCAAGCTGTTGTTCACTCTGCTGTTGTTGTAACCGTAGTAGGCGAATTTGGACGCTATCGAGCTCGTGTTTGATGTCGCGGTACTGCTTGGCTGCCCCGGCTTGACGGCGCAAACTGCGGAGGCGTGGCTCAAGCTCGGCAATCACATCGTCGGTGCGGCGCACATTCGTGTCGGTGTCACGTAAGCGGCGCATGGCCTCGTTGCGGCGTTGCTCGTGTACGCTGATATCGGCGGCATCCTCGAACAAGCGGCGCCGCTCCTCGGGGCGTAAATCGAGTACGTTATCGACCAGTCCTTGGTTGATGATCGTGTATGATCCGCCGAGGGTGGCAGTGGCCTCTTGGATGTCGCGTAGGCGCACTTTGGCGCGATTGATAAAATATTCGTGGTCGCCTGAGCGTGTGCTCCGGCGCGTAATCGTGACGGTGTCGAAGGCAATCGGCAGTGTACGGTCGCTGTTGTCAATCGTCAATGACACCTCGGCAAAGCCTGCCGGTGCCCGCCGTGGCCCGCCGCCAAAGATGAGATCGTCGGCTTTGCGACTGCGCAAGGTCGAATAACTCTGCTCGCCTAACACCCAACGGATGGCGTCGACGACGTTGCTTTTGCCGCTACCGTTTGGTCCCACAATGGCTGATACGCCTGGCTGGAACTCGAAGACCGTTCGACTGGCAAAAGTTTTGAATCCTTGAATTTCGAGTCGCTTGAGATACACGCTACGCTACTTAATACTCGCAATAAACTTCCTTCGTATTATATACGATTGTGCTTTAGGCACAATCGTTTTACTCCTGTATTCGGGATGAGCCGGTTTTACATGGTATAATCGTGTAAACTTTTTAAGTTCATCGTAGGAGCAGTTTATGCATGCTCATGCACGTACTGAGGTGCAGACTCAGTTCGAATTGTTTGTCAAAGCCTTTAATGCAAACAACGAATATGAGATGTGGCGCTGTTTTACCTGGCCTTATACCGAGATTCAAGGGAATGAGCTCCTGTTGCGGTATAAGCCGACTGCGTCACTCAGCGAGGTGAAGAAGGCCTCGAACTGGTTCTACAGTCAAATTATCTCGCTTGATATCCATGCATCTGCTGATACTGCACACGTGATTGCGCATACTGCCAGACTTGATGCTGTCAAGATAGTAACTGCTGAGACATCAACGATGTACATCTTCAAAAAGATGAGCGGTGAATGGAAGATATTCTTGATCTCTGAACTGTAATGTATGGAGGTAGCGTATTCCCCCCGGTAGTATGCACTACCCCTAAATTTTAGTAGTTTATAAAATATTTATTTAGTAAAAAGTTAATTTATTTTATAAATATTAAATATTAAAAACATTAAATATATTTAAATAAATTAAATATTTAAATAAAAGAATAATTGATTGTATAAGCAAAAAACATAATTGTAATGATATTATTAATGATATAATCAAAACAGTATTTTTATGATTTAGAGGTATTATATGAACAAACATACTCCCCAGCACGTTCGTGAAGCATATGAACTCTATATTCGTTCGTATAATGCTCATGATAGTAAGGCGTATTGGGGGTGTTTTCATTGGCCACATACTGCGATTAAGGGCAGCTCGTTGATGGCGCACGATCGTCCGTATGCATCATTTGACGAGGTCAAGCGTCATCGGGGCTGTGCCTACTTACAAATTGTCACACTGCAAGTAGTGGCATATAGCGAACATACCGCGCATTTGGTGGTGCGTTTGGCATGTCTGAATGAGCAGACAAAGATGATTGCTGAACGTGACATGGTGTATATATACAAAAAGGTACTCGACGAATGGAAGATTTATGTTGTATCACAGGCTGATGATGCACACACGGATGCTACGGCTCCTGGACAGGTATCCTAGTCATGGAGATTCGGCTATAATTGAGCAAGATACGAATAGTACGAGATAGGGCATTCATATGCGACGCTTGCTCAGTGGGTTAGGTGTCATTGAGATTATCATCAGTGTGATTTTGCTCATTCTGGTGGTTGTAGCGATTGGTCAGGTGCTGCAATAGGCGTTGATGGCATGCGCAATGCGTGTGCCATTCGTTGATGTCCAATCATAAACAGCGCATGTCCGTCCCATGGTGTGGCGCATCGCGCAAGTTGTGTGTATAACCAGTCTGGATCGAGAAAGTGCCCTAGACCCATCGCCAAGGTGCCTCCGCGTCGCATCGTGCGGATACAGGCACTCATGGCTGTATCTAGGGCATGTGTGTGCGACATCCGTGGGAGGCGCGTGATACAGAGTTGGTTGTGGGGATTGTGCACGAGGTGTATGCCAAGCTGCTCCCATTGATTGGCACAGCGCAGAAAGAGTTGAGCACCTGCCGTGTCAAGAGGATAGGGTGGGACACACAATCTGCCTGATTCGAGCGCACTGATGCCACATATGCGCATGACGTTTGCCGGATCCATGATCATGAGGCCCTCGATACTGCTCCAGAGCAGCCATTCGGCGTGTCGACCGACGAACACGGCTTGAGGCAATCGTTGTGGCACATGAATCATAGGTACATTATTGATGGATGGTATCCGAATGGCATCGTATAACAAGCGTGCGATGACGCTTGGCGTGCGGATACCGAGCTCGTCCTTGTTGCTTCGCTGGTTGACGTCAATTACATCGTTTGGTAGGTGAAAGTGTAAGAGTGCTGCAGGATGTTGCCCTTGCACTGGTGGTAGCACCTCGTCAATCAGATGGGCAATAAATCCCCGTACGGCAATTGGTCGTTGGTTGATGGCGACGATTTGCTGGCGGCGGGCAGGGGCTGTTTGGGTACCCACAAACCCCTGCAACTCTCCGGCGTTGCCGGTGCTGGTGGCGTTGACTGCCTGCATACTGCTATCAGGCCATATCTCGCACAAGCACTGGGCACTATCTCCACTCCCTGAGGTAGCGAGCACTACCTGTTGCTCATAAGTCACAGTGACACGGATATGTGGATAAATCAGCGCATATTGGGTGCACACATCGATAATGTGGTGTCGCTCTGTATGTGGCTGGCGCCAAAAGTGCCGTCGATGGGGCATTGCCTGATAGAGGCGCTCGACGCGCATGGTAGTGCCTATGACACCCGCACATGGACGAAGATCGTGCATCTCGCCGGCCGCCAAACGAATCTCGTGGGCGCTGGTACACTGGGCAGTGCGACTAATACAGGTGACGCGTGCAATGGCGGCGATGGCAGACAGCGCCTCCCCACGGAATCCGAGTGTCTCGAGTGTTAGCAGATCATCGTATCTTCTGATCTTGCTCGTTGTGTGTCGTTGAAAGGCAACGGCGAGCTCGTCAGCCGTCATGCCGATGCCGTCGTCGTGGACCGCTAATGTCCCCTGGGCATCAAGATGGATGCTGATGTGCCGAGCGTGGGCATCAATTGCATTGTCAATCAGCTCGCGGATGACTGCTGATGGCCGATTGAGCGTGCTGCCCGCGGTAAGCTGCATGGCGGTGAGTGGATCAAGTGTATGCATTTCGATACTTTCAAATAAGAACATTTGTGCTAATTATAACACAGACAAGAAAATATGTCAGCTAGGCATAGTACTTTTTGCAGACATGCATGATGAAATTAATAGGACTGATGTATGCCAAGAACGATGAACATAGATGATTATTATGCGTTGAAACGCGCATTTGTAGATTTTTACAAAGAAATACTATGCAAAATGTAAACTTACTGCTATACTCGGGGCATCCGCATGGGAAACCACATATGAATATGCACAGGAGGGATGCCATGGAGAACAACGATGTTGGCATGATGGGGGGCGTCATCGCTCTAGGCGTGGTGTTTTGCATGTTTGCTATCGGGTTTGCAGTGGCCGCATTTACGCTTGCAGGCTTATGGAAGATGTTTATCAAGGCTGGTCAACCAGGCTGGGCCGCGCTTGTACCATTCTATAACCTGTATTTGTTGGTACAGATGGTTGGGTTGCCTGTGGTGTGGTTCTACTATTTTGTGATTTTGACGGCAGTTGGAAGTGTGATACCACCGATCGCTTTCTTTACGAGCATAGGCACATTAGTCTTATCGTACTACCTTGTACGCATGATTCACCGTGCATATGGCCAAAATGACGATGTAGTGAACGTAATAATCAGTCTGTTTTTGCCGTTTATCTTGACATACCGGGCTGGATTTGGACCTGCACAGTACCTTGGCCCACAATCGACGCACGATGTCCCCAATCTGCCGTGGGTAAACACCATACCGCAGAACTCGACATTCCAATCACCGCCGCCGCCACCGGCTGCGTCTGGGAGTTATATTCCTACGCTCTCGTCGCGCCAACCCGACGAGACACCACTGGTGAATGATCAGCCCATGAACACCCCACCGGTCTCAGGCGGCCCAACAGACCCGGGTGTTGATATGGGATCCATACCCCAGATGGGCAGTAACAAGGACCAACAACAGCAGTAGTAGTGCATGTGTATATCGCCCCCGCATCCATCGATGCGGGGGCGATGTCGTTAATCGACTGGTGAATCAGGCAAGCCGTACGATTTGGCGG
This sequence comes from Chloroflexota bacterium, assembly GCA_046300655.1. Classification (GTDB taxonomy): domain Bacteria; phylum Chloroflexota; class Chloroflexia; order Chloroflexales; family Roseiflexaceae; genus UBA965. The sequence goes on from JBKCLM010000112.1 coordinate 7,522, forward strand.
CGAGACGGTCAATCCAGCGTTTGGGCAGTAGACGTGGTAGCCACCACTCCATCAGTATATTGGGTGCAAGTGCATAGCGTGTCTTGGGACGCGATGTGGTCAACGCATGCATGACGAGTGTCCCCACGCGCTCTGCGGGAAGCCCGTGTACGCCTTTGGCGATGAGTTTTTGGTGGTAGCGCGTAATATACGGCGCATAGTCGGTATCGGCATACTGGGCGACATTGAGTTGTTCGGCTTTGGTCCAGATAGGTGTGGCAATGGCGCCTGGACCGACAATGATGACATCGATGCCGTACATCAACAGCTCACGACGTAGACATTCAGACCAACCCTCGAGTGCGTGTTTTGAGCTGACGTATGGTGCAAGATAGGGTGCGCCTAATTTGCCACCGAGCGAGCTGATATTGATGATGCGCCCGTGTGCGCCAGCGAGTGTGGCGTCGGTACCGAGGAGTGGCGCAAAAGCCTGGGTGACTGCGATTTGGCCAAAGAAGTTGATTTCGAATTGTTGGCGTACCTCGTCGAGTGGAATATGGAGCATGGGGCCTGCTACAGCCACGCCAGCGTTATTGACGAGTCCATTCAGGGTTTGACCTGCAAGTTGGGTACGAACTTGGTGCGTGGATGCTGCAATGGTGTCGGGTTTACAGACATCGAGGATGAGCGGGGTGACATGCGCGCCGAAAAGTTGTCGAAGTCTGTCTGCGTCAGTATCCGTACGGACGCCGGCAAACGCATGCCAGCCGCGTTGAACGGCTGTAGTGACACACGCCAATCCAATGCCAGTTGATGCGCCGGTGACCATGAGTGATGGCATACGTTCTCCTTTGAGGATATACAGCTATAATCCGCACTATAATGCAATTATGCACGATATACACAAGGAGCACAACGCATGGACTTAGCACAATTGCGCATCGATATTAATCATTTGTATGCCCGTGAGCATGCGGCGATGGGGATTGCTGGGGCGCGCAAAGCGCTCAGTGATGCCCAAGAGTGGCAGTTGAGTGGTGTGTTGCGCAATGGGGGGGCACTGGTATTTCCTCATGCCGGTGTTCAGGATTGTGCCAAGCAGATTAGCGCCGTAGTCAACGCCTGTATCGATAGTGGTGCGGATACGGTGTTGGTGTTGAGTGTGTTGCACTCGTTTACTGACGAGATGGAGCAGGCGCGTCGGCGCGTGGCTGCGGGTGGCGATCCATCTACGGATCCTTTGTGGGGTATCCAAGGGCCGGGACTCAATCGTGGTACGCAGTGGGGGTACGATCATGCGCTGTTTACTTGGCGCTATTTGTGGGAGATTGCCGCTGATTATTACGGCAAAAAAATGCCGCGCGTGATAGAGCGCTACCCGTGGCTCGCCGGTGGTAATCCGACGGCACTGCCGGGCTACGACGAGGTGGCCGAGATTGCCCGCAATGCGGTGGTGGTCTCGACGGCCGACATGTTCCATCATGGTATCGGGTACGGCACGCCACCCGAGCAGTCGTTTGCGCCGCACCAGGGTGGACTTGAACTCGCCCACAAGGTGATTAGCGAAGGTGCCGCGATGCTGGCGCGTGGTGATTACGCCGGCTACAACCAGCATTGTGTTGATGCAAAGAGCGATCATCGCGATGC
>JBKCLM010000113.1:0-42847 GCA_046300655.1 Chloroflexota bacterium
GCCGCTTCGTAGGCGTCTTCGTTGAGATCTCCGGCATAACCGAGCCAAATGCGCTGAGAATCAATGAATCCGTCATGGATGAAAGTGAGTGGCAGTGAGCGTTGGGTAGCTGGCGTAAATGTGGTGCGATCGAGGAGCCAAATGGCGCTGGCATCAAGGCCGGGGATGGCACGTTTGCCGGTGACCACGTAGAGTGGTTGTGAGGGGATGGTAACAGCCGGTTGCCAGAACGGGGTGCAGCTGGCGAGGAACAGGGCCATCAAGCAGGTGTAGATGATGCGAAATGACATGCTGTGCTCCTTATTGATAGGAGGGAACGCAGGGTGATGAGTGCAATCACCCTGCGTCATTGTTGACTCTAGTTCCAGCCGGAGTAGAGACGGACTAAAGCACTTGAGAGACCGATCTCGTCGGGGGCGACGGCGTGATGCCCGACATAACTGCCGATCGTGCCACCGTACTGACCAACGAGCCATTGTGCATAGACAGCGCTGTTACTATCGATGTTGACACCCATCGACATGAAGTATTTCCATGCGAGTTGTGAACAGTACAGCGCTCGATCAGTGGTTTTGTCGAGAAAGTTGTAGTTGTATGGGGTAACAAGGTGGCCATAGCGTTGTACCAGCGCATCAAGGGATCGGCTGAGTGTGGACGATGAGATCGTGCGTGAACGATGAATGCCGACATACTGCCCGTTTTGTTGCCATGTGCCTACTGGTTTGAACTGTACGCCACCGACGTTGGTTGATTCATAGACTGCAATACCAAAGCCTTCACTTTTCCCATAGTAAATGCCGGCATGTTCATAGACACGTGCCCAGTATTTGCAGAGGGGTACGACATTCCAGAGGGTGCATCCGTGGATGCCGGTGCGGCGGAGTAGGACGTCGCCTTTGCGAACGATGGATGAGAGCGCATTACTGGGCAGCTTCTTCTTGTAATCGGTTTCGCCGGTGATGGCGCGTGTGAGTTGCATGCCGATGAGCATGTTGCGCGATTGATTGCGGGCGGTGGGTTGTTTGGCGCGGGCTGCATCAAACATGGTGCTGAGTTGATTGATCTCGGCTTGACTTTGAGCGGAGAACAGCGCCAAGCCGATGTCCGTGTAGCTCGTGAGTTGCGTGAGAGTTGTGGTGCCAGCAGTCTCATTGTTGTCGGTGGTGAGTTGGTTGTCGTTCTCGTCTGATGTCCGGGTGGTTGCGTCATCGCCCTCGATTGATTGGGCGTGAGCGGTGGTGGGGGTAATCATGTTGACAAGCACGGTCAAGGCGAGTAACAGGGCCAAGAGCAAACGTGTACGCATGGCAAATCCTCTCATGATGTAACGAACCCAACACCATCATGACAGGTGACCATTACTCCAGCATTACCAATATTTAGGTTTGCCTAAATTTAACGTGGTGGTACATCAATGGCGACGACCCGTACGTGGCCGGCCAAGTCACGATGACTCGTTACGATGCCGTCGGGGAATGCGTTTTGGAGGAGTTGTGCGACAATATCTGCCTGACGCGGATCGAGTTCGCAGGCAAAGAATCCAGGTCGGGCGAGGTGATGGTGCAGGAGGTGAGCCAGGGTACGATAAAACGATGCACCATCTTCATCGCCGCCTGCGAGGGCGAGGTGGGGCTCAAAATCGCGTACATTGGCGTCGATATCGCTGAGAATGGTATAGGGGGGATTACTGACGATAATCGGGATTGGCATGAGGGGCGTACACAAATCGGCTTGGACGAGATGCACGCGGGGTGTCAGATTGAGGGTACCCCGATTGATGCGGGCCACGGCGAGGGCATCGGGTGAGATATCGGTGGCGATGACGGTGAGTTGCGGGTTGGTATGGGCGATGGCGAGGGCAATGCAGCCGCTGCCGGTACAGATATCTGCTACTGTGGTGGCATTCAGCCGTTGGGCAGCAGCGATGGCGAGATCGACGAGGAGTTCGCTTTCGGGGCGAGGCACGAGCACCCGGGCATCGACATACAAGTCGATGCCATAGAACTCACGCGTGTTGGTCAGATAGGCGATGGGCTCACCGGCGAGGCGGCGCTGACGCAAGTCAGCGAGGGCTGATGCGTGTGTCGGCGGGAATGGATCGCGGTGAAGCAGGATGAGCCGCGTGCGGGTGGTTTTTAAAAGATAGGCAACGAGCAACTCGGCATCGAGGCGTGGAGTGGTACTACAGCGGTCCAGATCATGAGTAAGTTGTTGGATTATGGTGGCAATCGTGTGCACGGTGTGGCTCTTTTGCCATAAAAAAGCGCGGACGGATGAGAGCATCCACCCGCGCTCAGGGATGATTTAGACGAACGGCAACGCGTCGCCGGTATTGGCTTGTGAGGTCGACAGGGTGGTGAACGCCCCCATGACGCGGTACTTTTGGTAGCGTTGGTCAAGCAGTACGCTGAGTGGCATCTGGCTGAGTTCGTTGATGTGGTGCATGATGCGCTCGCCGGCGCGTCGTACGGTGTTGTCGGCGTCGTTGTGGGCGCCGCCCTCGGGCTCGGGGATGATGTCGTCGATGATGCGCATCTCGAGTAGGTCTTGGGCGGTGATGCGCATGGTCTTAGCGGCATCAGGTGCCTTTGAGGAGTCACGCCACAAGATGGCGGCGCTGGCCTCGGGGGCGGCGACTGAGTAGATGGAGTTCTCGAGCATCAAGATGCGATCAGTGACGCCGATGGCCAATGCGCCACCTGAGCCACCTTCGCCGATGACGAGGCTGACGAGTGGAGTCTTAAGTTGGGCCATGACGAGGATGTTCTCGGCGATGGCGTTGCCTTGGCCGCGGGTCTCGGACTCCATGCTAGGGTCTGCTCCGGGGGTGTCGATGAGACAAATCACGGGGAGGGCGAACTTTTCGGCGTGATAGAAGAGGCGCATGGCCTTGCGGTAGCCGTCTGGTTTGGGCATACCGAAGTTGCGGCGCATGTTCTCGCGGGTGTCACGGCCTTTTTGGTGGCCGACGATGACGACCGAACGACCATTGATGCGCCCGACGCCACCGACGATGGCGGCATCATCGGCAAAGCGTCGATCGCCATGAAGCTCGAAGAAGTCCTCGCAGAGGACGCGGATGTAATCGAGCGTGCGTGGGCGTTGGACATGACGTGAGATTTGGACTTTATCCCAGGCGGAGAGTGGTGTCTTCATGGGTGTTCCTCATACGTCTGCTGGGATGGGCGTTGCCGAGGCATCGCGCATGGTGTAGAGCTTGAAAAGTCGGGCCAAGGTGTTGCGCATGTCGGTGCGGGGCACCACCATGTCGATCATGCCGTGCTCGAGCATAAACTCGGCGCTCTGGAAGTTCGCAGGCAACTTTTGGCGGATGGTCTGTTCGATGACGCGGCGACCGGCAAAGCCGATGCGTGCGCCTGGCTCAGCGATGATGATATCGGCGACTGAGGCGTACGAGGCCAAGACGCCGCCGTAACAGGGGTCGGTCATGAGCGAGATATGGGGCATGCCGATGCTCCCAAGGCGGGCAAGGGCGAGGTTGACTTTGGGGAGTTGCATGAGTGACAAAACGCCTTCGTGCATGCGAGCGCCGCCAGAGGCGTTGATGGTTAAGAGGGGGACGCGACGTTCGTAGGCGCGTTCAGCAGCGCGAGCGATCTTCTCGCCGAAGACGCTACCCATCGAGCCACCGATGAACTCGAACTCACTGATGGTGACTTGGAGTGGTTGGCCCATCAAGGTGGCTGAGCCACTAATCATGGCGTCGTAGAGGCCGGTCTCTTGTTGGCTATCGCGGAGTTTTTGGGCGTAGTTGTCTTTGGGAGAGACAAAGTTCAGCGGATCAAGAGGGGCGATCTCGCCGTCTTCTTGGATGAATGAATCGCTGTCGAACAGCCCTTGCCATTCAAATGCGCTGAGGCGCATGTGATACCCACACTTACACACCTTGAGGTTATCGCGGAGTTGTTTGATATACGTCAAATCACCACATGATGGACATTTGACCCACATGTTATCTGGGGTCCCTTGTTCAGGTGTCTGCTCTCCGGGCGTAAACGCTTTTGGAGCACGACGAAAGAGCTCTTTCATCGATATCGCCTCGCATCTGCCAAATACTGCATGTGATTATAGCACACTGCATCTCGGTGCGCCTGAATGGTGGTATGATAGCGTCAAAGAGCAATGAAAAACATGTTAAGAGCGGGTGCGTATTTGTGTGCAGTTACTCACTGTGCACTAGAGACAGCTAGTCCATGTGGAATAAGGATGAGATGTGCTATGTCGTTTGTCCCACCGATAATTGATGCCCTATCACCACAACTGATTGATGTGAGTGCCAACCACCCACCCAGTCTCGCCAAAGACGAGGGTAAACTCCATGCGGTAGCGCTCATGGAGGATGTAAAGACGCTGCAATCGTTGATGTTTGGTGCAGGGACGCATCGAGTGTTGTTGATTCTGCAGGGTCTCGATGCGAGTGGCAAAGACGGTGTTGTGCGTTTTGTGATGGGGTCAGGTGACCCTTTGAATTGTGTTGTTCAGTCGTTCAAATTGCCGACACCGAATGAGCTAGCACATGATTTTTTGTGGCGTGTGCATGCTGCCGTGCCGAATCGAGGGGTGTTGGGGATTTTTAATCGGTCACACTACGAAGATGTGGTTGCGCAGTATGCCCGTGGCACAATCGATGATGATTTGCGCCAACGGCGCGTGCAGCATATCCAGCATTTCGAAGAGCTGTTGCACGATGATGGAACGATTATCATCAAGTGCTTTTTGCATATTGATGCAGACGAACAAGCAGAGCGGTTGCTTGCCCGTGAACAATCACTCGAAACAGCGTGGAAGTTGTCGGCTGACGATTGGCAGGATCGGCGCTTGTTTGGCAATTACCTGAATGCCTACGATGAGGTGATGCGGGCGACGAGTATGGCGCACGCGCCGTGGTATGTGGTGCCAGCCAACCGCAAGTGGTATCGTAATTTGGTGATTGCATCACTATTACATCAGCACATGGAACCGCATCGTGAATTGTGGAGTACCACGTTGCGCTATATTCAAGAGAGTCGTTTGGCTGCCATTCAGCATGTGCGGTCAGTAGAGAAAAAGTAGGTATGGCAGCGATGATTGATGGGAGCGTGGCTCGGGCACTGTACGATGCCGGGATTCGTTGGCAACCGGCCAACGGCGATTGGTTTTGTTTATTTGATGACACAAGCGAGCCGTGGTTGATTGCACCCGGGGCAGTTGAGTTGGCACTACTTGATGGGTCGCCTGCATTGCTCTTTCACGGGGCAAGCGAGTGGGCACTCGATAGTGTCTTGGCGTATGAGGCGTTGTGGTTGCCGAGTGAGACACAAGTCCGTGAGTTGTTGATGAATACGCTTGGGTCGCAGGCGGTGATTCAGATTGAGGTATGGGCGCAGGGGACGCGCTGTCGAGTCCAGGTGGCTGATTGGCGCTACGAGGCATCGTCGACACAGGCGGTTGATGCGTATGCGCTGGTGTTATTGGCTGCAATGCAGAATGTGCGGGCGTAGGTATGACAAATACTCCCTATGACGACCGGATGATTCGGATTATCCGGATTGTGGCGTTGGCCAATCTGGCGTATTTTTTTGTGGAGTTTGGTGTCGCTCAGGTCATCGACTCGGTGTCATTGTTTGCCGATAGCATCGACTTTTTGGAGGATGCCTCGGTGAATGGCATCATCTTGTTGGCGTTAGGCTGGGGTGTAATCTGGCGCCGTCGGGTTGGATTGGTGTTGGCGGGGTTGCTCTTGGTGCCGGGGATTACCACGGCCTGGGCGGCAGTGCAGAAGTTTGGTAATCTGTCGGTGGTACCAGAACCAATGAGTTTGACGTTGACCGGTGTGGGCGCCATGGCGGTGAATTTTGGCTGTGCCTGGTTGCTGGTGCGCTACCGGAGTCATGGGAGTGGTCTGATGAAAGCGGCGTTTTTGTCGGCACGCAACGATGTGCTGGCGAATATTGCGATTGTGATTGCCGGTGGATTGACGTTCGTCACGCTGTCGGCCTGGCCGGATTTGATTGTAGGAATTGGTATTTTGGTGTTAAACGCCGGTGCTGCCTACGAGGTCTGGCAAGAGGTGCAGGAGATGGAGTAGGCGGTTGGGTGGTGTGCGATAGATAACAAAAAACCGGCGGTGATGGATATGTCCATCACCGCCGGTCTGTTGTGTCACCTTGTGCGAACTAGGCTGGGTTGAGCTGGCCGTTGTTCTGGTCGATGCGGGCAATCAGGCTCCGCAAGCGATCGCCGTCAACTGACTCGTACTCAATGAGTGCGTTGGCCATGTCGTCGAGGACTTCGCGGTTGCTGGTGAGGATGTTGCGGGTGCGCTCGTAGGCCTCGGCGACGATACGATGCACTTCCTCGTCGATTTTGCGGGCGACTTCTTCACCGTAGTTGCGTTGTTCGCTGATTTCGCGGCCAAGGAAGATCATCTCTTCTTTTTCGCCGAAGGCGATGGGGCCGAGTGAGCGGCTCATGCCGAAGCGGGTGACCATCGAGCGAGCGATGCGGGTGACTTGGGTGATATCGCCGGAGGCGCCGGTGGTGACTTCCTCGATACCGAAGATGATTTCTTCGGCGACGCGGCCACCGAGGGCTGCCACGAGTTGGGCATTGAACTGTGAGGCGGTGGTGTAGCGCAGGCTATCTTCCTCGGGGAGGAAGAGGGTATACCCTCCAGCGCGACCACGTGGGATGATGGTGACCTTTTGGACCATGTGGGCGCGGGCCATACCGGCAGCGGCCACGGCGTGACCGGCCTCATGGTAGGCGACGAGCAACTTCTCGCGGTCGGTCATGACGCGGCTACGGCGTTCTGGGCCACCGAGGGCGACGCGCTCAACGGCGTCGGTCAATTCGATTTGACCGATTTGCTTCTTTGAGCGGCGGGCAGCCAAAATAGCGGCTTCGTTGACGGCGTTGGCCAAATCGGCACCTGAGAATCCAGGGGTGAGCTTGGCGACCACGGTCAAATCGACATCATCGGCAAGTGGTTTGCCCTTGGTATGGACACCGAGAACGGCGACGCGACCCTTCATGTCTGGGGCATCGAGGACGACCTGGCGGTCGAAGCGGCCTGGGCGAACCAAGGCTGGGTCGAGGACGTCAGGGCGATTGGTGGCGGCGATGACGATGATATTGGTATTCGAATCAAAGCCGTCCATCTCGACGAGGATTTGGTTGAGGGTTTGCTCGCGCTCGTCATGTGAGCCACCGAGACCAGCGCCACGCTGACGACCGACTGCGTCGAGTTCGTCGATGAAGATGATACAAGGGGCGTTGCGCTTGGCCTGATCAAACAGGTCACGCACGCGTGAAGCGCCGACGCCGACGAACATTTCAACGAATTCAGAGCCTGAAATCGAGAAGAATGGTACGCCTGCTTCGCCGGCAACAGCGCGTGAGAGCAGGGTCTTACCGGTTCCCGGAGGGCCAACCATCAAGACACCACGGGGAATGCGGGCGCCGAGGGCGGCGAATTTATCGGGGAACTTGAGGAACTCGACGATTTCGGTGAGATCTTGCTTGGCTTCCTCTTGGCCGGCGACGTCAGCAAACGTGACGCTCGGCTTGTCGCCTGAGAACATGCGAGCGCGGCTTTTGCCAAACGACATCGCTTGGTTGTTTGAGCCTTGGGCTTGACGCATGAAGAAGACAAAGAAACCAATCATCAAGAGCACTGGCAACAACACGGAGAAGACGCTGAACAAACCGCCCCATGCTGGAGCAGCTGCGACTTTGACATCGACGCTTTCGAGCGGAACGCCAGCTTGGACCATCAAGGTGGTAATACTGCTACCAGTCTCGATGCGTGAGCGTACAGAAGTACCGTCGAGGTAGAGCACGCGGATTTCGTTGCTCCCTGACTGGACCTCAATGCTCCCTACCTTGCCTGCCTTGGCATCTGCCAGCACTGCATAAATGCCACGCTCGTTGGGGACGTTTTGCGTGTTGCTGAAGTAGTTAAAGAACAGTGCTAACGCCGCAACCAGGATGATAAGGTAGACGAAACTATTCTTGAGCCAGCGATTTTCGCCCATAACTCTTCTCAATCTAGGAGATCGCACTCCGTTGGGTCTTGGTGTGTCTCAATGGTGAGACAACGAGGGGGACTCACTACTTTACAGTAGGTACAGTGATTATACCACTGTGTTTTTTGTGGGGGCAAGAGTGGAAAATGGCAAAATAGTAACTCTTATTCAACTCTAACACAAGTGAAAGTGCATTATTTTGCGGAGATATGAGACACGCGCGGCATCGCACACCACCACACTCATGCGTCTTCAATGCGCGGTGTGATGGTGCCGATGTAGATGCAATTTAGTGGGTGTAGATCTCAGGCTTGAGGACACCGATATAGGGCAAATTGCGGTAGTGTTCGGCGTAATCCAACCCGTAGCCGACGACGAATTCATTGGGGATATCGAACCCGAGATAATCGACGTTCAATGAGACTGATGGGTCGCGGCGTGAGGGTTTGTTGAGTAAGGTGCAGATGCGCATGCTGGCTGGCTCACGCTTGAGGAATTGGGCATGCAAGTACGACAAGGTCAGCCCGCTGTCGATGATGTCCTCGACGATGAGCACATGGCGTCCAGCGATGTCCATGTCGAGATCTTTCAGCAGGCGCACCACGCCACTACTGTGAGTGCCACTGCCATAGCTTGAGGTGGCAATGAAGTCAATCGACACGTGCATGTCGATGGCGCGGGCTAAATCAACCATGAAGGTTGTACAGCCCTTGAGGACGCCAATCAACACCAAATCGCCGATATCGCGGTAGTCGCGGGCGATGAGCTGGCCGAGCTCTTTGACGCGTGCGTCGATTTGTTCGGCGCTGAGGAGGACATGATGGATGTCTTGATGCATACGTGTACTCGATACTCCCCTGTACAAAAATTTAATTAATCATACCCGAAATTGTCATCGTCGTCAGAGCGAATCACCGACAAATGGACGGCTGTTTGGTCCGGCAATACGACAAATGTAGGATCAATGCGTACTCCGGGCACCCAAATCACCTGCTGTTGCGTGGCAACAACTGGCCAATTGGCGCGTTGTGATGCAGGAATACGTGCATCGACCATGATGTCTTGGATGCGTCGATGGCGCCCGTGACCAATCCCCATGGTCTCACCTGGTTGACGCATGCGCACGGTATAGTCGTGACAAGTTGGCACAAAAGCATGCCAGCGGTTGCGGTTTATGTGTGCAGGCTCAATCGTGGCATGCAACCACCAGTCGTCACGACAGTCAATCTGACCAGGGATGGGGATGGGTTGTGGTGCATCAATGTGTGGTGCGCGCGGTAGTAGCGATGATGCGGTCATGATTGCCGTATCGGCGCCGATGGTGAGTATGGTGTGATGGGGGAGTGGCTGTTGGCGTGCGGGTGGTTGCTGGATGGCGTTGCGCAGGTATTCGATATGCTCAAGGCTCCAACTGCGGAGTGATCCGTGCAGGAGTACGATGGCATGGCGAATGGCGGCGCGTTGGATGGCCACATGCAGTGCTGCAAATGTAGAGCGCGTAATGGTAATTGTCGATGTGTTGTGGTGGGCAAATGTGGGCCATAATTGGGCAACTTGGAGGGCAATATAGTCGGCGTCATCGCCACAGAGGGTGGCAGTGCGCGCGAGGATAGCGTTGAGTTGCGGTTGTTCGTGGCGTAATGTTGGCAGGAGCTGGTGACGCATGCGCACCCGTTGATTGGTGTGCTTGTCGTTGGTTGGGTCATGGCGCGGGGTGAGTTGTCGCTCAGTGCAGTAGGCAAGGATCTCGCTACGGTCGCAGGTGAGTAGCGGGCGGAGTAGGAGCGCACGGCCATTGATGTCGGCTGGAGCCCATTGTGACCATGCGCGTTGTGCGCGCATCGCGGCCAGGCCGGTGGGGCCGCTGCCGCGCAGGAGGCGCATCAAGACGGTCTCGGCCTGATCGTCACGGGTGTGCGCCACGAGCACGGCTGCGGCATCGATAGCACTGGCGTATTGGGCGAGGCGCCGATAGCGGACGATGCGCGCTGCTTCGTTGAGGTTGTGGTGGTGTGGGGCTTCGCTGGCGATATCGGCTTTTTCGATGCGATGAGGGACCCCGAGTGTGGCAGCGCACTGCCGCACCCAATCGGCGTCGGCCGCTGACTGTGTACCACGGAGTCCATGATCAAGGTGGTAGACGTGCACGTCAGCGGCGATGCCGCTTTCACATAACGCATACAACAAGGCTAGCGAATCAGGTCCGCCTGAGACGGCAACGATGAGGGGACCTGATGGGCGCGCGGCGATCCGATGCGTGATGTGGGCGACGATGCGATTGGCACTCATGGCAGATTGATGGTAATCACGTGTAATTGGCGTTGCGCGGTGATGGTTGCGCCTTGAACGGTAGGTGGATTAGCGGCACTGTCACTCCAGCCGTAGATGATAACTCGGTCATTGGGGAGCGCCGTCACCGCATTACAAAAGCCGGCGATGACCTCGTAGAGGCGCCGCTGGTCAATTGGTTCAGCGGGATTGCTTTTGATGTCACAGGGGAAATCGCCGCTCTCGTCGTTGATGGCCACCGTGATTGGTTGATCTTGCGTGGTGGCGCCAATGAATTGTCCTTTGGTGTCATAAAATACCACGACATCGTGGAGGTCACTGCCATTGATTTGGATGGTGCCAGTCAGTGTTGGGGCGTTTGCAGTCAGTTGATGTGTGACGCTCAACGGTGCGGCAATCATGCGGTGGGCGTGAACTGATTGTACGCTACCGATATCACCGTTGATGGCGATTTGGGCGTTGGTATCATCTTGAAAGCGTAGGCCGTCGGTGAGTTGACTACTGCGAATCGGCGCGATTGCACTGGCGTCGTTGACATCGACCATGTAACTAGTGCGGAACGGCGTGTAGATGGCGGTGCCGGCGCTGACAAGCGCATGTTTGGCCTGTGCGTGTTGTTGCACGATGGACAGGGTGTAGATGATGGTGCTACTGCCACGCAACACGAATCCGGTGGCGGCAAGCATTAGTGTGACGATGATTGCGGTGACGGGTATCGATACCCAGGCCCAATCGAGGGTATAGCGCCGTTTGAGCACGACATAGGTAACCGGGCCGACGAGGGCAATGTAGATGACGACAAAGAGGAAGATGACGATTGGATGCGGCAAGTTGAGTGCGTCGATGTTGAGCGAACGCCCAAGCGGGTCGTTTTGGATGAAGATGTTGGGCCGGCCGACGATGGAGCGGATATCAGGGGCGGCTGGTTGGAGGATGGGTCGCCATAACCAAGAGATGCCGTTCCAATCGCGTAAGGCGGCAAATGGAATGGTAGTTTGGTAGAACGTGCCACGGCCAATTGAGCGTTGCCACAATAGGTTGCTCCCAGGGTGTACCTCGCGCATTGATGTGGTGCTCACTGATGGCACCACTATCTCGCGCGGGAGTTGGGCTGGAGCATCAGCGGGGAGTTGTGGGGTATGTGGGGTGCTGTAGTTGAGTGAGAGGGTGCTGTTTTGGCTAAGGGTGCCGGAGAGGTTGTCAGCAACGACGAGATTACCGCCGAGATCCATCCAAAGTTGAATGGCGTCGTGTTGGGCTTGACTGAGCTGGCCGAGGTCGTCGACAAAGAGATTGGTGATACCTTGGAGCCCAATGGCATTATCGGGCAGGTGATTGGGCGATACAACGGCGAAGACTGGACTTGTACCATCAAACAGCACGACATCGCTGAGACCTTTGAGCAAATTTGCGTCATCGCTGACGACCACGTTGAGCGATGATTGGACGGACTGTGCGTCAATTAAGGTGCTTGCAAGGATGGTGTCATCGACTTTGACGCGGGCCACGATGCTCCGTGCAAATCCGGGGATAACCAGGTTGGTGTGGAGTTCTTTGGTGGTTTGGGCGGGCAGACTAATCTCGCGCTCCCACATGATGCGTTTTCCGAGGTCGTCATTGACGAGCCAATCGATTACGACGGTGCGATCTTGGGTGTCGCCACGCACGGTGAGGATGACTGGAGTCCACAGGTCAGTCACATAGAGGTTGTCGAAGCCAACGCGGGCCTCGATGCTGATGCGATTGCTTTGTTGGGCGTAGCTAGGTGAGTGACCGAGAAGCAGACTTGCGATGAAGAATAGCGAAAGCACCAGCAAGAATTTCGGCTTCATTGAGTACCTCTTATTTCGTGTGTAACACGGGAATTTGTGCCACAAGTGCGAGTACATCGGCCACGGTTTGTGCAGGAGATTGGATGTCGCCGTTGATATGGATGGCGTCAGGTGCAGCCTGCATGACGTGGCGATCGCGTTCATCGCGGAGACGAATGGACTCGGTGAGAGCCTCGGCATCGATATGCTCACCGCGTTGATCGAGCTCGATGATGCGCCGCCGTGTGCGTTCGTCAATCGAGACATCAAGGTAGATTTTGAGTGGCGCCTCAGGCAAGACAATCGAGCCAATGTCACGTCCAACCATGACCACATCGCCGGCGAGCCCGATGGCGCGCTGTTGGGCCCGTAGAATTTGGCGCACGGGCGGATGGGCAGCGACCTGCGAGACGAGGCGTTCGACCTGTTGTTGCCGGATATCCCACGTGACATCGACGCCATCGAGCGTGATGGTGTACTGGCGGCCATCGTCGATGGTAGGGGCGTGGACGCCGATCTGGCATTGATTGGCCAAATCCGTGATGGCGGCGCTGTTGGTCGGATCGACGTGATGGTTGATGACGGCGAGGGTCAAGGCACGATACATGACGCCCGTATCGAAGTAGATGAAGCCGAGCCGGGTTGCGAGCGTTGCACCAAGCGTACTTTTGCCGGAGCCGGCTGGTCCATCGATCGTAATTGCACGTGGTATGGTCATGAATATCCTGCGTCTTTGGTGTGTCAGTATGTTGAGTAAATTATACCCGTGATTGCACACATTATACTGATGCTATCACTGACAAAAGGTATGAGATATGTCGATGCTGATTCGTCGCTATATGCCGATACTCGTATTGGGTTGTGCCGTGTTGCTCGGCGCACTCGGGCGTGGCACGGCCTTGTATCGCTGGGATGGCGACCACACGTTGCATCCCGATGAGCGGTTTTTGGTGTATACGGTGGTGCGCCTGCAGGTGCCTGACCAGTGGCAGGCATATGGTGATAATGACTGTGTGGTCGATGGAAAAGTTCCTGCGCCGAGTGCGACGCGAGATTTGCGTGGCGTCGAACGTGCCCCAAAGGAGTGGGAGCCGAGCGGTGCGAGTGGCTGTAACTCGCTTAATCCGCGGAACTTTGGCTGGTCGGCGCGGTTTGTGTATGGATCCTTGCCGACAACGATTGTACGAGTATTAAGCGATGCGTTGTTTGGCCGTGACGCCACGCCGATTGAGATCCGCAATACGGGACGGACAATTGCGTGGCTCAGCGAGGTAGTGGCGATTGTCTTGGTGTATTGGGTAGCGCGGGCGATGTTACCGCCACGGGCGAGTGCGTGGGCGGCGATGCTGTATGCGCTGGCGCCATTACCGATGCAACTCAGTCACTTTTTTACGGTGGATGCAATGCTCAGCCCGTGGGTAGTGGGGGCGCTTGGTATCGCCGTGCGCTTGCATCACCAACGCTGGCGTGATTGGGTACTGTTTGCTGCGTGTGTGGCGATTGCAAGTGCCATGCGCATTACCATGCTGAGCGTAGCCGGATTAGCTGTTGTAGTGTGGGTGCGACAGGTGCGGCTGGCGTGGTCGTGGCGCATGAGTGGCATGGCGATGAGTGCCGCACTTGTGGGCACGATAGTGCTGTGGGTAGCCGATCCAACGTGGTGGCAGAATGGGTGGTTTGAGGCGCGTTGGTTGGCCGATATTGCGGCTGCTGGGCGGATTGTGGCGGGCGGTGTCGATACGCCACCGAGCTTTCAGTGGGTCGATGCGGTGCCGTGGCTCTATCCTTGGTGGCAGTTGAGTTGGTGGGGACTCGGGCCACTGGTGGCGACGGGCGCCGTGTACGGTATCTGGCTGACGATGCAACGGCGTTGGCGCCCGGCCTGGGTACTGCTGATATGGCTGGTGGGCTTTTTTGTGTGGCAAGGTGGCGTCTTTGGTATGACGATGCGCTATTACCTGCCGATGTATGCCGGGTTGAGTGTCTTTGCGATGGTGGCACTGATAGGTATTCCGTCACACTGGCGCCAGCGTGTGCTGGTGGTGATAATTGGAGCGAGCCTCGTGCCGGCACTGGCGTGGCAGCAGATGTACGACGCGCCGCATCCGCGGATTGCGGCATCTGAGTGGATGTATGCACATATTCCAGATGATGCCGTGATTGCCGTTGAACACTGGGATGATGCCTTGCCGCTGGGGCTTGGCGATGATACGCCGGGGCGCTATCAATTTGTGGAACTACCGGTGTTTGACGCTGATCGACCGGGTAAGTTTGTCACGATTGACAGCGGTAGCCGAGGCATGATTGCGCGGATTGCCCAGGCCGATTATATCGTGGTGAGTAGTGCCCGCGGACATGGGGTAATCCCCAAGATGCCGTTGCGCTACCCGGTGACTACGCGGTACTACAGCATGTTGTTTGATGGGCAGTTGGGGTACGAGCTGGTGTATCAGGCGACGCGCTGGCCGCATCTTGGCCCATGGTGGTGGGATACCCGTGCTGCTGAGGAGGCGCTGAGTGTGTATGACCACCCGCAGGTATTGATCTTTGCGAATCGGGCGCGGCTGGATGTGCCGGCGTTGACGGCGCGTTTGCTGGCGGATGTACGCTGGAGCGAGGTGGCCGACACGACGACGGTGCAGTACCGTGCACACCCTGACTTGGGACTACTTGATGTAATGACATGGCAGGAGGCGCACCGCCCAGACTGGCCGTGGCGGGGCAGTGGTGGATGGTCGACATGGTTGTTGCTCGTTGACGGTCTGATGCTCGTCTTGGTACCGTGGCTGGGGCGCTGGCGTGACCATGGCATCACTATCGGGCGGGCAATGGGGATGTTGCTCTTGATTGGCGTGAGTGCGTTGCCGACGACGATTGCCACACTGGTGATGGCGCTCGGGGTACTTATTCCGCTTGGTGTGTGGGGGTGGTGGCGCCGTTGGCGGCAGATTGTGACGCAGGTGCGCCACCAATGGCGCTTGGCGGTGGGCGGCGAGGTGATTTGGTTGGTAATGGTCGGCCTCGCAGCCTGGTGGGCTGGTGGTGCGAGCCAGCCGAATGACTGGTGGCGTCAGGTGGCCATCATCAATCAGCAAATGTCGGGCACCTGGTCAGTGGTTGCGGAACCATGGCTGGCCGGATTTGCAGCGCTTGATGGGGCTCATGTGCTCCGGGCCGCCGCACTGCTTGGGCTGATGAGTGGCAGTGATGGACAACTCGCCTTGACGATGATGCTGGCTACTGCGACCGGCGTCATGGCGCAGGTTGTGTGGTATGCCAGTAGTGCCCAGGAGTTGACCCGCCGGCAGTTGGTATGGCGGGGTGTGTTGATAGTCGCTGTATTGGCAGTGGGTAATCTGGTGCCGTTGGTTCGCGCCATACTCGGCGTAGCTGATCCACTCTGGTCGGCGAGCCAGACGCCGGATAGTTCGGGATGGCTGCCGACGACGTGGCTGATTGCCGTGTTGCGCGCCGATAGCACGTGGTTGTGGCGTGGGATATGGTGGGTGTTAGCGGCTGTCATGTTGTGGCGCCGAGCGTGGTGGGAGTTGGCCATCTTGGTGGTGATGGTCATGACGCTCGGGACCGATATGGTGTGGTGGATTGCCGTAGTGGGTGCGGGGATTGTCTGCTGGCGCTGGTGGGGGCACTGGATTGGTTGGGTCGCCTTGGTAGGATTGGCCATGCTGGTGCGCGCTGTGGCATGGCAGGCGCCTCAGGGGAGTGCCACGATGCTCTTGTTGCACCTCTGGCCAGTGGTTGTTGCGTTAGGGTGGCTGGTGTGGCAGCAGCAACACCGCTCGCGGCGCGCTGTGCTGGCGGTCGGGTTGTGGTTGGGATGGGGTGTCATCTGTGCGTGGGGGCAACTGCCGGTCTGGTTGTTGCTCGTGGGCTGGGCGCTGTGTGCCGTGCTGATCGAGCGTCGAAATGGCGTGGTGGTGTGGTTGGGTATTGCCGTGGTTGGGGTAGTCTCCATGATGCCACTGCCGTTGATGACGATTGGCTATCAGCTTATGACCATGGCGGTGTGGGGCTTCATCGGTTGGGTGACATTGGTGCATGTGCGCCCCACGTGGTGGTTGGCCCCGGCATTGATGTGGCTGGTGTGGAGTGGAAGCATCGCACGGCCAACGCTTTTCAAAGAAGATACTGCACTCGCTACCCATATACGGTCGCTGTCTGATACAACGCTCGTAATCGTTGATACTGATGTAAATCGCGCGCAACGGATGGCTGCAGCCAGCGGGAGTATCCTGTGGGTGGCGCCACCAAGTCAAATCGATCCGCGTTGGTTGGCATTTGGTTGGCGCGACGTCATTCGGCAACGCTGGCAGCAAACGTTGGAGGCTGATGCAGCGCTGATCTGTGCTGGCGATACGCGCATTGATGTGGTGCTGGTTGCGGACGAGATTGTCCGCTGTCGCTGACTATGCAGCAGTGATAAAGCGCTCGTGGCGCATCCGGTAGTTGACGATTCCCATGGCGCTGATAATCAGACCGACCCAAACATAATTTGCTGGGGTCGCTAGGGAGACTGCCAATGAGTAGAACTGCGGTAGATATGGCTCGAGCGGCCCAAACATGATGGTGTAATGGTCGAGCAGGAGCGCCTCGGATACTGCACGAGGGTAGAGTACCGTCTGGGTGCTGTACATGTACCAAAAGTACGATTGCACCATCAGTGATGCGACCAGAATACGGGTGGTGAGTGTGGGCATGCGCATCATCAGCCATACAATCATGGTCACGGTGACCGCATAAAGCATGACTGCACTGCTCCAATGAAAACGCCCTGAGTAGCTGATGCCGCCATACGGATTGACGTGGAGGGCATTGAGTACCAGTGGGACGCCGAACAACCAGCCCCATGCCCAAAATAGATTGCGATGACGTCGGTAGAACAAGCCAAGACCGCAGAGCCCGAGGACGTGCAGGGGATTTTGCCAGAGAATCCCCTGATTTTGATCGAACACGAGACCAAACAAGCGGCTAATGCCAACGAGTGTGAATGGTGCCGAACCACTCGTTACAGGGCCAAATGGGTTCCCCCATGCAGTTTGACCGTACCACATGACGAGTGCAACTGATGCGAGATAGGAGCCTGCGAATGCACCTGCCAGGCGAGTTGATTGCTGACGCCAGAGGGCATAGCCAATGACTGGGGCGATGCCGAGTGAGATATAGAAATATTTGGTGTGGAGCCACGGTAGTGCGACCATCATCACCATAAAAGGCAGATGAAACCACGGCGATGTACGAGTGAGATTGGTTACCCAGTACCACACGCCCAACAGACACACGCCGGCGATGAGGTCGGGGTAGAGCTGATTTGCGCCCGGAATGAATGGCATGGCGAGGACGAGCACGGTGGTGATGGCTACGCGCTGTACGATTGTGAGTGGCGCATGATTGGAGAGTTTGATGCCGCCAGTGAGTTGATACAGGAGTAGCGCCACGATGCCGTTGATGAGAATGAACGATATGCGCGTCCAGAGGATGTCGATGTCGACAATGGTGGGTACGATTAATAGCGATACCCCGATGCTATGGACATAATATTTTTTGGTGGCATCAGGATCAAAATCAACCATTGATGTGCCCACATACTTGATGTTTTTGGCGACGCGAATGTACGATGGCTCATCACCAGTTGCAAAGTTCCACGTATGATTGACGCATGGAATGTATGAGTTTAATGTACATAATGTTGCTTTGGTGTCAACCAAGAGATGGATGATGGCAACGGTTGCAAAGAGCACATACACAACATGATGTGGGTAACGGGTAACCAATGAACGTAGCCATGGTGATAGTGTTATGCGTTGCGGGTAAATGACGAGTGGTACGGAGATGATCATTCCACCAAGAAACGCTGAAAGTGGTAAATCTGCGCTGATATACATACTACTCATCATACTCACGATGCTGATAACGCGTATGAGGAGCTGCATAGTATCGTTGAGTGTGATGTTTCGTGTAATCAGAATATATGCGAATGCCACTACGAGCAGCATCGCAAATTGATCACCGACATACTGTATATGCTGTGTAGCATGTTTTACAAACGCGGTTTTGAGTGGGGTAAATGAGACTTGACCTAAGGCAATACCGAGCTCTTGTCCCTTGATGGTTTGTGCATCGGTGGTAGTAACCGTTACTGATGTTTGTTCTTGGTGGATCCCTGTGTGATTGACCAAAAGGTGATACGAGCGAAACGTGCTCCCTTGGACGGTGAAGGTAGTATGTGTGTCTGTGTCGATGGTAAGCGTAACCGGCTGTGTGGTCAGTGTTGTCCCATAAAATGACACCACGGCAGCGTTGTTTTTCATGGTTGGCAATGCTATTGGTAGAGTGACGTATTGTCTGCCCCAGCGAAAGTCTACGCCTTGTTCATTTGTTTCGATATTATGAAAGCCAATAATGTTAATTTGGGCAATTTGGCCGATGTCGGTTGTGGTTGCCGCATAAGCATCACGCACGACCGCATCGCGGTAGGGCCATAACGAAATCAGCAACCCAAAGCTGAGAATCGCCACGACGACATCGAGATATCGTTGGAATGATTTCATGGAACCTCTGAGTTGCTGATTGCAAGAAACGATATGTGTATGTGATTATACCTTCACGGAGCTCCCGCCCTTGGCTGCCGATGCCTGAATGGCATCCCACAGGCGGGCCATGCGCAAGCCGACTTCGGGAGGGCACGGATTGGCGGCACCGTTGCGCACACCAAGGAACTGCTCCCATACACCGAGCGAGGCTGATGTTGGTACGGTTACTGGTGGCACATCACCATCGTGCTGGATTTGCAACTTTTCGCCCCAGATGCCAGTATAGATAATCCCCTTGTCGCCAAAGACGCGCACATCGGAGTGGCACGACGGCATGGCCTCACCGCAACCGTGGAGCGAGACCAAGACGCCCGATTTGAGGCGGGCAATTACGACGCCGAGTGTCTCAACGGGGCGTCCTTGGTTATCGAGATAGGCGGCAACCTCGGCGACGTCCTCACCGGCGAGGTCGACGGTGGTGTTGAGCAAATGTGCACCGGTATCGAACAAGAATCCGCCGCCAGCGATGGCTGGGACTTGGCGCCACGTGTTGATGGTGTTTACTCCCCAGTTCTGCCACACCACACCACTAATTGTCTTGATGGTGCCGATTTCGCCCTTGCGCAACATGGTAGCAGCCGTACGAATGTTGGGTGAGAGACTACCGGGGAAGGCAACGACGAGCAATTTATTCG
This sequence comes from Chloroflexota bacterium, assembly GCA_046300655.1. Lineage (GTDB taxonomy): Bacteria > Chloroflexota > Chloroflexia > Chloroflexales > Roseiflexaceae > UBA965. The sequence goes on from JBKCLM010000113.1 coordinate 19,374, forward strand.
TACGGTTGCGCGTCGCAATCAAGCTCTCGGCCTCGGTGCCGTTCATGACCATGGGCTTTTCGAGCAGGACATCGATGCCAGCCTCGAGACAGGCTTTGGTTTGATCGTGGTGATACGCATGCGGCGTAATAATAAACGCTGCGTCGATTTTGCCACGATGGTCGCTGAGTAGCTTGGCCAGGTCTGGCTGATTGGGTGGGACCGGCAACCCAGCTTCTTCGAACATTGCTGCAGTCTCTTCGTACGCTTGTGCAGACGGCTCACACACTACATTGATGCTGGTGGTATCACGCATCTTGATCATATTGCGGATATGATGCCGAGCCATCCCACCACAGCCAATCATCACGGTTCGTACTGCTGACATATGACACTCCTTTGTGCTAGACAAACAACAACGTTACTTGGTCGTTTCAGGCTTTTTGAGGATGAAGAAGTAGTACGGCGCATCAGCGGGGGCTGGCGCATTGTAGAGTGGGCGCAAAATCGGCTCCCACAACCAGTTGAGTGTGAACGGCGCCGCCAAAATCCAGCGGCCGAACAATTTGCGGGTAATCAATGACGGTGCCCCGAGATAGTGACTGAGGTCGAAGAGCTCGAGTGCCTGATCGCTGAAGTATGGCCGACATGAGACGACCTCGAAGCCGGCCTCCTCAAAACGGGCACTCCAATCGGCACGACTGAGAGTGTTGCGATGGACCGAGACCTTGTTGAACCAGCGCCCATAGGCCATGCCGTCAAAGCCGAGTGCATTGAGGATCTTGGTGCCGAGGAGTTGCTCGGGGAAACGATTGCCGACCACTGAGGCGACAAAGGTGGCGCCTGGCTTGAGCGTACGATACGTCTCTGACAGCGTCTCTTTGAGGGGCAATACGTGCTCAAGTACGCAGTTGCTAAAACCAGCGGCAAACGTGTTATCGGCAAACGGGAGATGTTTGCCGTCAGCAACGCTTAACCCCTGATATACGCCACGTCCATAGGCCTCATGGGTGTCGCTTTTGATGGGGTCGATACCATAAATTTTCTTGCCGGGGAAGGCAATTTGCGCAAAGGTGCCATCGCCACTGCCAACGTCGAGGATGGGCTCGGGCATATCGGGGGCAGTCTCGGCGAAGAGGCGGGCTTCGATCATGCGAATCATGACGCGGTGTGGTGGGAGCGTCATTAGGTGGGGCACCAAATAGTCACGTGGTGGGGTGCTCATGTGGGTTATTTCCTCCCTGACAAACGGGTAAATAAGGCTTCGTATTCAGTAATGGTGCGCTCTGTGCTAAATCGCTCAGATACGTGTGCACGACTACGGTGGAATGTATCCGGGTTGTCGATAATCTCGAGGAGTGCAGTAGCCAAGGCTGCTGCATCGCCAATTGGCACAACCTTGCCCATGCCAGTTTGGATGACCGGTTGGCGCACGCCGGGTAAATTGCTCGCCACCGATGGTGTACCACATAACATGGCCTCGACCTGCACCAGTCCAAACGACTCGGTCGAGTTGAGACTCGGCACGGTGACGACGTCGCAGGCGCGGAAGAACGTGGCTAATTCGCGTTGGTTGAGTGTGCCCAGGAATGTCCAGTTGTTGCGATATTGCTCAAAAAGTGGGGCCAGGCGGCGGGCGTATGCCTCCTCGCCTAACACTTGCTCGAATGGACCGGCAAAGAGGACGCGGGCGTTGGGATATTTGCTAAGAATTGCCGGCAGGGCACCCAACAGAACTTCTACACCTTTTTCTGCGGCGAGACGGGCCGCCATGCCGATGACGGGACCTTGTAGGTTATAGCGTTGACGAAAAGCCTCGACGTCGGCGTCGCTACTATCGGGAATCTCGACGGGTGGTGGAATAATCTCGACCTTATGCCGAAAACTCGACAGGTATGGTGAATGCGTGGCGAAGTCATCGGTGTATGCAACAATGCGTGTGGCGAGCATACCGGCGGCATGGTTGCTGACCTGCACGACGCGGTCCACGATGCGATTGAACCAGCCGGGAGGCAACTGCAGGTCACAGTGATAGGTGAGCACGACTGGTTTGCCCTGCAAACGGCCACGCAACGCCAAACCAGGTGCATCGAACTGAGGCATGTGCAGGCTGAGGACATCGTGCGTCAACGCCAGCTTGGTGGCCTCGATGCCGAATGTGGGCATGATGACGCCTTTGCTGATGCGGGCTGCCACCGGTACGCGTACCACGTTGACGCCGCGCAACATCTCCTGTTGGGGGAGACTAGAGTCATACTGCGAGGTAAGCACCGTCACCTCATGGCCACGAGCGGCTAGACCAACAGCGAGGCGCTCGGCATAAATGGTAAGCCCACTCGTATACGGGCGATAGTAGGTGAGAGCGACTAGTACGCGCATAGGCAATTATCGACTTTCGATTTCAGCACGGCTATCAGCGACCCAACGCCACAGTTGTTCGATGCCACGTGTGACATCAACTGTGGGGCGCCAGTTGAGCGCAGTTTGGGCTTTGTCGACATTAAGCACACACACGCGCTGGTCACCCGGGCGCCAATCGGCGAAGGTGGGATCATCGACAGGGGCACCATTGAGGGCATCGAGATGTGGGCGGAACTCGCGCCAAATCGAGATAGTGTTGTCTGGCCCGCCACCGATATTGAAAATCTCGCCGGCCACGGTATCAATGCGCTCAATCGCACTACGATAGGCTGCCACCAGATCGTCGATATAAAGCAAATCGCGCACTTGCTTGCCGTCACCAAAGATGCTCATTTTGCGCTTGAGCTGGGTGGCGATGATGAAGTGGGCTGCCCAGCCTTGATCCTCGACGCCGAATTGACGTGGGCCATAGATGGCCGATTGGCGAAAAACGACGGTGCGCAGGTCGTAAATGCGGTGGTAATCACGCACATACTGGTCACCCGTCCCTTTTGAACAGCCATATGGTGAATGGAAGTCGAGTGGTTGGGCCTCGGTGACGCCACGGGGCAGATCGCGGTAGCGCCAACGGGTGGCGTCTTCAACGACAGTGATGTCCTCCATGCCGCCATACACCTTGTTGGTCGACGAGTAGAGCACAATCGGGTTACGACCGGAGAGCCGTGCGGCTTCGAGCACATTAAATGTGCCGAGGGCATTGATGTCAAAATCCTCGCGTGGGTTGGCGACCGAGGTGGTGACGGCGACTTGCCCGGCCAAGTGGATAACGATATCGGCATCGGCTAATGCTGCTTGTGTTTGGGCAGCGTCGCGAATATCGCCTTTGCGGAGTTGCACGCGATTATCGCCGAAGCGTGTGCGCAACCAGGTGAGATTATGGCCCACACCAGGACGGGAGAGGTTGTCATAGATGGTGACACGGTAGCCGTCCTGTAAAAGATTTGCGGTCAAGTTTGCGCCGATGAACCCTGCGCCACCGGTGATGAGGATGTGCATGTCCCCTCCATAACAGACGTACACGTTGGGTGTGCCACGCAGAATCAACAACGTTATGATGGCACAAACAAGCAACTTCGCAGCGCATAGAGCGCATCAATTAAACCACCGATATCATACCATATGCGATAGTTATCTGTCAGTGTTTATGATTATGAGATTGATAACGTATTATTAACATAGTTAATTTTTTTGTATGCGATAGTTTGATTTATCTGCGCATTATGAATCGACTTGCTCTGAGAGTGAGAACCATGACAACATCAATACACGCAAGGCGGTCGTATGCTTTATAATTAGCCTAGTAAAAGTATTCTCTGAACAGCGGTGTGCATAATCTTACAGATGTGCGATGTGTGAGTACGCTCATTTGATTGGGATTGCGTGTAAAGCCACAAAGGGATTGATAATGAAATTACTGATTCGTATGCGTCCATACATTGCCCGCAGTGGCTTGCTATTGCTGATTCTAGTAATGGGAGCCTATTTCCGTTTTGGCGGACTGTTCATGTGGGACGAGCCGTCATTTCGGTTGCATCCAGATGAGCGTTTTTTGACGGAAGTTGCATCACAGATTCGTTTACCGAACTCAATACAGCAGTACTTTGACTCGTCAAATACGCCATTAAATCCACGTAACGGTAACTACAAATTTTTCGTATATGGTATGTTGCCGCATGAGTTGACGCGATTAACTGCCGTAGTAATTACGCCACCTGATCGTTTGCCAATGGTGGGTGATGGGGCGAAGCCGAATGGTGAATATGCTATTTCGTCGGCGTTCCCTAGTGTGCTACGCGATTTGATTAATCCTGATGGGGTTAATTACACGAGTGACATTCATCGGGTGGGGCGTGCATGGTCGGCGATTTTTGATGTATTGTCGATTCTTGTCGTCTTCTTAATTGCCCGTCGTTTGTATGGTGAGCGCGTAGCATATGTCGCGGCACTGATGGCTGCGGGCACGGCGTTATTGATTCAGCAGTCGCACTTTTTTACGGTTGATGCTGCGAGTGCATTTTTCATTTTATTAACAATTTACTTTGCAATTAAAATTGTCGAAAAAGGCTCGTTCGGTGCATATGCCGGTGCAGCGGTTGGGATTGGTGCGGCTATTGCGAGTCGTATCACGCTCGCCACTGTCGCGTTTGTAGTGATTGTGGCGGTCGGTGCACGCCTATACCGGGCGTATATGGCGCATGAGCATCGCAAACTCTGGCGCGACGTAGCAATGTTGGTGGTGTGTGGTGTCATGTCGTTATTTGTGGCACGTACCCTCGGCCCTGACATGTTTGCCGGTACCATGCCTGGGTCACCACCGCAGTTGATTTTGACAAGCCATTTGGGCAATAGTTTTACGCCGATTGACGTCTTCTTCCAAGGGAAGGGGTATTTCGATATTCGGCCGGATGAGCGGTTCTTGCAGAGCATGAACGACATCGCACGTTTTGCCTCGGGCGAGATTGATTGGCCACCGACGCAACAGTGGGCAGATCGTCCCCGCTATCTGTTTGCTTTGAGCAACATGGTATGGGCCGGCATGGGGGCGCCGTTGGGTATTGCGGCTTGGCTCGGGTTTGTGGTAGCTGGTTGGCAGCTCATTCGTCGCAAGCAGTTGGTGCATTTGATTCCATGGGCGTGGGTGGCGTTTTTCTTTGGGTGGCAGGGCGGTCAATTCTTGATGACGATGCGCTATTATCTGCCAATCTACGGGATTCTGATTATTTTTGCGGCCTGGCTGGTGATGCAAATCGCTGCCCAACGAGGGGCGCTGTTCGATAAGGTGATGGGTTGGTTGTGGCGTCCGGGCGACCCCGAGTTACATCGGCCACGGGCATTAGCACTGGGGCGTTCGATTGCATTCATGGCGGTGGTGCCTGCGCTTGTGGTATCAATTGGGGCTGTGGCGTGGGGCTATGCGTTTAGTCGGATTTACACCGAGGATCACACACGCGTTGCTGCCTCGCGCTGGATTTATGCCAATATTCCGCCGGGGACGGCGATTAGTTCCGAGATTTGGGATGATGGGTTGCCATTGGGCCTGGATGGGCGTAGTGCCGATCAATACGAAGGTGTGGCTTTTGCGGTGTATGCCGAGGACGAGTACAGCAAGTACTACGGCAACTCGGATAACGGCGAGATTGGTTTCATAGGACAAATCGACAAAGTCGAGTACATCATCATGAGTAGCAACCGCGTGTACGACACGGCGGGACGTTTGGTGATGCGCTATCCAGGCCTGATTAACTATTACAAAGCGTTATTTGATGGATCGCTCGGGTTTGAGCTGGTTGCCGAGTTCCGCTCTTCACCGCGGTTATTTGGGATTGAAGTGCCGACGGCGGTGTGGGCCGAAGAGGCGTTTAGTGTCTACGACCATCCGCGTGTGTTGATTTTTAAGAAGACGGATAAGTTCAGCTTGGCCAAAGCCGAAGAGCTCATTCTCAAGGACGTGGCGTTCGGTGAGGTCTACAAGATGCCGACCATGCGGGCCAGCAAGGTGATGACGGCGTTGCATTTTACCGACCTGCAGTGGCCCACCTATCGCAATGGCGCATCGTGGAACGAGTTATTCAGCGACTTCACCACGACGCAGTTGCCGTGGTTGTGGTGGATTTTGGCGCTTGAGTTGATCGGCTTGGCAGGGTTTATCTTGTTGCAACGTTGGTTGGCATCTCTGCCCGATCGTGGTTTTGCCATCGCCAAAACGTTAAGTTTGGTGGCAGTTGCGTGGTTAATTTGGTTGGCGGCAAGCATCAACGTCTTGAGCTTCAACCGGTGGGGCGTAGGCATCATTGTTGCGCTGTGGGTTGGTGTAGCCGTTGTGGTATGGTGGCGGAATCGCCGGGCGTGGCAACGCTGGTGGCGCGAGGTACGCTGGCTGGTGTTGTCGACGCAGGTGCTGTTCCTAATCGCCTATGCGGCGTTTGTGCTGATTCGCGCGGCCAATCCTGATTTGTGGCATCCGGCGCGTGGTGGTGAAAAGCCGATGGACTTGGCGTACTTAACGGCCGTGGTGCGTAGCCCGTCGTTCCCGCCCTATGATCCATGGTTTGCGGGTGGCATGTTGAACTACTACTACTTCGGCTTTGTGATGGTCGGTGTGTTGATTCACCTGACCGGCATTGAGCCAGGTGTGGCGTATAACCTTGCAGTGCCGACGGTTTTTGCCTTGACGGCAGTGGCGAGTTGGGGTGTGGCTTTGGCTCTCCAGGGACGATTCCCCGTCACCTATGCCAATCGTTGGCGATGGTGGATCAACGCATTGAGTGCTGATGGTCGCCGCAAGTTGGTGTCAGCGGTATTGGCTGCCATGTTTGTGGTAGTTGCTGGCAACTGGGCGCAAGCGCTGTGGTATTTGCCAGGGACTGGCGATGTCGAGGTCGAATGCGACAAAGGTAGTTCGTATGCGATGGTTGAGGAGTGTAAAGGGCGCCAGGAGTGGGCGTTCTGGGATGCGACGCGCGTCGTGGCGATTAAGACGGGCGACGGTGTCATCAATGAGTTCCCCTTCTTCACCTTTTTGTTTGCTGATTTACATGCCCACATGATCGGGTTGCCGTTATTGGTGGCCGCGTTGGGCGTGATGTTGTCATTGATTGCGCGCAAGCGCGCACCGGCCAAATGGTGGCCACGCTGGTATGCACGTATCGCCGCTGTGGTCATGTTGGGTGTGTTGAGTGGTGTAGCCTACGCCACCAATACGTGGGATTACCCGACAATTGTCGGTATGAGTGTGTTGACGCTAGCCTTGCTGGCGTGGCGCGATCATCAGCATCGTGCGGACAGCCTGCAACACCTCATTGCATTTATTGGCGGTGTCGCAGGCGTGCTTTTGGTGTCACGGATTGCAAGTTGGCCCTTTACCCGTGCATTTGCGAGTGACTACACCGGGTTTGATGTGTGGCAAGGGCAGTTGACGCCGACAGCGTTGTTCCTTGAGGTATCGGGCATGTGGGTCTATGCGGCGCTGAGTGCCGCTGTGCTGTTGCTGATTCGTCTGCGCTGGTTGTCGACACTCTCGGCCCTGATTGTAGGGAGCGGTGCATTAGTTGCACTGGCAATCGGGATATATTTGGATTGGCCCGCATTGTGGGTGCAGGCACCGGTCATTATTTTGATTGGCGTACTGTTGTTGCTGTTGTTACAACGCCAGCAGGTGTGGAGTGTGCCGTCGTTGCGCACGCGTGCCGCAGTCCAACTCGAGTTGCCCGTATTTGCTGATTTGCACCGTGCACAGCAACCAAATCGCCCGGCAATTGCCCTAGAGACCATCTTTACGATCATCATGGTGTTGGCGATGATTGGTATCTCGGCCTTGACCGAGGTGCTGGTGGCCAAGGGCGATATTGGGCGCATGAACAGCGTCTTTAAGTTCGGTATGCAGGTGTGGGTATTTGGTGGCTTGAGCGCGGCCGTGATTATCGGCTGGGTCTGGCACCATATTTTGCGCTACCCGATCGCAGTGCAGGTCATGTGGCGTACGATTACGATTGTGCTCGTGGCTGCCTCATTTGTGTATCCTGTGACCGCCACGCCGGTGCGCATTGATGAGCAATACGACAAAGAAGCGCCGCTATCGCTGGATGGTGAAGCGTACATCGATACCGAGATTGCCACCTGGGGTGAGAACGGCTATAGCTTTACGTTAGTCGAAGACGCCGCTGGGATTGCCTGGTTGCGCGATAACGTCCAGGGCACGCCCATCATCCTCGAGGCGCATGCCGAGGCGTACCGCTGGGTGGCCCGCATCTCAACCCATACGGGTTTGCCGACCTTAATTGGCTGGCCTTGGCATCAGACGCAACAACGAAGCGTGGCTGATGTCGGCCCGGTTTTGACGGCACGCCAAGAGGCGGTCAAGCGCTGGTATACCAGTGATGATGCCGACAAAACGCTGGCCGAGATTCAAAAGTACGGCATCGAATACGTCTATGTCGGCCAAATGGAACGTGCCATGTACGGCGAGAATGTCGGTAAGGCATTTGCCAAGCTGGCCGCTGATGGCACAATTACCCCGGTGTTTCGCCTCGAGAACACGGTGATTTATCAGGTGCCCCCATCGGGCAATATGCCAGCGGTGCTCAAGACTGGCACGCTGGCGCGCTTTGACCCGCAACCACTGCCACAACAGTCGTTGTTGCCGTCGTATGTTGGCGATTTGGCCGAGGTGCCTGCACCCGGGTGGAACCCCGTACGCAACGATCTTGCCGTCAGCGCCTTGTGGTTGCTGGCTTGGTACTTGATTGCCGCGTTGGGCGTGATTCCAGCCATATGGCTGGGCGAGCGGCAGTGGCCATGGGCCCGACTCATCGGCTTGATGTTGCTCGGCTATGCTTTATGGTTGCCGGTGAGTGCACGTTTGATGTACAACGGCACCACAGGACTGATGGTGGCGATGCTGCTTGTAGTGCTTGTCAACGTCTTGGCCTTGATGATGATTGGATTGCGAAATAAGCCTGAGGTTGGGGCACCGTTGGTGTGGTTTGACCACACCCAAGCGGGTGCGTACCTGACTGCGGGCTGGCGGAACGTGGTTGATGCGTTGCGGCGGCAGTGGCGGGCGATTGTTGGCTTCGAATTACTGTTTAGCACGGCATTCTTGGCCATGGTCATTGTGCGCATGGCCAACCCCGATGTGTGGCATCCGTTCTGGGGTGGCGAAAAGCCGTTCGAGTTCGGCATTTTGAATGCGGTGCTCCGTAGCCCGGTTATGCCACCGTACTCGCCGTTCTTTAGTGATGGTACATTGAATTACTACTACTACGGCTACGTCTTGTTGTCGTTGCCATTGCGATTTACCGGTATTGCCCCTGAGATAGGGTACAACCTGACAGTCGCGACGCTCTATGCCTTGGTGGTGAGCGCTACTGCCATCTTGACATGGCACATTACGCGGCGACACTGGGCCTGGATTGTGGCTGTTTTGGTAATGGCAGTGTTAGGCAATCCGGCTGCCGCGTTCCCGGTTGGTTGGTCGCGTGGGTTGGCACAAATTATCGAGATCATGCAAGACCCCAACACGACTTCGTTGTGGTCGGCGATGGGCGACTGGTTCATTGGGTCGAGTCGCGTCATTCCCAATACGATTAATGAATATCCGGCCTGGAGTTTTGTCTTTGGTGATTTGCATGCACATGTGATTGCCATGCCCATATCCCTGTTGTTATTGGCCCTGGCTTGGCAGGCGTTGCAACCGGGTGTGTTGCCGTTTGTCTGGTGGCCACTGGTGGCGTTGGTGATGGGCACCTTGGCGACGACCAACTCGTGGGATGCGCCGACGGCGATTTTGTTGATGACCGGCATATTGGCGCGTCGCGCCTTGTTGCGCGGCGGCTGGCGCCTTGTACCCATAGCGATTTTGCAAAGTGCTGCGTTAGCAATCGTTGCATACATCAGCTATCTGCCGTTCTTCCAGCAGTATGTGCCACAAATCGGTGGTGTCGCACTGGTCAAAGCGGCCTCGCCGTGGTGGCCATGGTTGGCGATGTGGGGCATCTTCGTGGTGCCGACCATTGTGAGTGTGGCGCTCATTGCTTGGCGGCATAAAGCGATGCAAATCGTGTCTGCGGGTGTGTTGCTGGTGGCGATGGCGGTGGGCTTGGCCGTGAACGCCCAAGACGCTGCGTTCATGCCGGTGGTTCAGCAATGGCTGGCTGACCCGCGCCTGTGGTTAGGGTTGGTGATTGTCACTATGTTACCGTTTGTGCTTGGCCGTCAGCCCGATCAGCAACGCTGGTTCGGCATGTGGCTGGTGTTGATTGCGTGGGCGGTGGCCTTGGGCGTCGAGATCATCTATGTGCGTGATCACATGGAGGACGGCGATTGGTACCGCATGAATACGGTCTTTAAGTTTGGTATCCAGAGCTGGTTGCTGTTGACGATTGGTCTAGCGAGTGTCATTCCGCTCTTGTGGCAGCAGATACGTCCATGGCGCTATCAACTGGGGAGTGTGCTGTTGGCGGTATTAATGGCGCCGTTAGTACTGGGTGCTGTGTATCCGGTGTTTGGTGTGCCGAATCGCATGCAGTATCGGGTGGTGAGCGATCAGGCGCCGACACTTGATGGTTTGGTGTTCATGGAAAAAGGCTCGTATAGTGCCTATGACGCTAATATCGACTTTGTCTCCGACTACCGGGCTATTCAGTGGCTGAATGAAAATGTCACTGGTACGCCGGTCATTATGCAATCGAGCATTGAGTTTTATCGTGGATATGGCGTGCGTATTGCCGCGAATACGGGTCTGCCGACAGTGGTGAGTCCACTCCACGAAAGCGAACAGCGCAATGGTGATGTGGTCGGCAAGCGTGACGCCGATGTGATTGAGTTTTATCGGTCAACTGATATGACCAAAAAACGCCAGCTGTTGTCGCGCTACCGCGTGGCATATGTGGTGGTTGGGCCAATTGAGCGTGCGGCCTATGGTGCCGAAGGGGTAGACCTTATCGGTGAGATGCCCGATGTGCGTCAGGTGTTCCAATCGGGTGCGACGACGATTTATCGCGTGTCACCACAGATTGTGTCGATTCCGCCACTTGATGGCGTTGATGGGACGCGGAGTGAGCAGTCGGTTTCGGCACCATCTGAGCCAGAACCAGAGCCCGAATACGTCGATACTGCATCATTGATAAAGGCCTACGAAGAAGATCCGAGTAATGTGACGGTGATGATGCAGTTGGTCGATGCCTATCGACGAACCGGCAACTCGATTGATGCGTCAGATGTGTTGTTCAAGACTGCACAGTTGTTGCCCACCGACATCATGGTCTTGCATATGTTGGGCGACATTTCCGCTGAGGCACGCTTGAATGATCGCGCAATTAAGGCGTATCAAGCGGCTATTGCCGTAAATAACAATCCGGGTAATGTGAATAAGTTGTTGAGTGGCTACATGATGATGGGTATGTTTGAAGAGGCGCTTGAGGAGACGAATCAGGCCATTGAAGAGTATCCAGACTTTTTAGACTTTTACTTTACTCGGGGCAAGATACACGAGATGTTGGGTGATGTCGATGAGGCTCGGAGCGATTATCAGGCATATCTCGATAATTCACCGGATGATGCCATCTTCCGCAAGGATGTCTTAGATGCGCTCGATCGTTTGGATCGCTGAGGAGTGTTTGCATGAATGACGTGCTATTGCACTGGCTAGTCATTGGGGTGTTCGCATTGGTCGGCATTCCATGGAGCAAGTATCTCTTCGGCGGGATGCCATCATCAATGATTGGTATGGCACGCCCACTCGGGTTAGCGCTGGTAGGGGTGGGCGTATGGACGCTGGCGATGATCGGGCTCTTGCCGTTTAATGGTGGCGGTGTGCTTGTTGTTGCTATGGCGGTTGGCTACCTCGGCTGGCGTCTGTGTGGAGGCATTGATGGAGCGTGGCTCCGCCAACATTGGCGGAGCTGGGTGCGCAGTGAGCTGTTCTTTGTCATTGGCTTCGCCATGGTGCTCTACATTCGTGGGCGCAATGCGGATCCATGGGGTACTGAGCGGCCGATGGATTATGCGTTTTTTAATAGCATGTTGCACAGCCCGAGTTTTCCGCCACTCGATCCTTGGATGTCGGGATTTAGCATTAACTACTACTACGCTGGATATTTGCTGGCCGCATTACCTGCGAGTATTACGGCCATCGATCCAGCCACAGCATACAATTTGGCATTAGCGACGACCGCTGGGATGGTGGCTGCGACGGCAGCTACGTTGGTAGGTGCCGCCATTGCAACATGGGACGGTACACACCAACACATCGTGCGACTGCAACAGTGGCTATGGCCGGCGCTGGCGGTGTTGGCGGTGCTAGTGCTGGGCAATCTTGGTGGGTTTTTGCAGGTTGCGAGCGGCCTGCCCGAGATTTTGGCGCTTGAGTCACACGACATCGGGCGTGCTGTTGTGAACGGACTCGGATCACGTGAGTTGTTTGTCTTGAGTCAACCATTTCGCGGGTGGGATTTTGATGGTATGAGCGAGATTATGCCACGCGATATGTGGGGGGCCTTTAATTGGTGGAATCCGTCGCGGGCGGTGTGGGATGCTTTGCCGCTCGGCGAGGGGCAATTTGAGCGGCGATATGCCATTACCGAGTTTCCGTTCTTTTCGTATTGGCTGGGTGACATGCATCCGCATGTGATGTCGTTGCCGTTTACATTGCTATTGGTTGGCCTTGCCTTGCGCCGTGCACATGCATCGACACCCGATGTGGTGTTACCTGCGTTATTGATCGGCTTGTTGTACCCGCTTAATAGCTGGGATTATCCGACCTTTTTACTGTTGTATTTGGGTGCGGTGGTATGGCAGCAGGTGCGGATGAATCAATCATGGCGCGTGATTGCCCGTGAGGTGGCATTGGTGATTGGGTTGTCGTACCTGATATATCTGCCGTTCCACACGACGTTCCATTCGCTTGTTGGTGATGCGCCCCCACTCGTGGATATGCCGATAATTAGCACGTTGTCGCAGTTCTTCGGTCTTGCGCCGGCGCGCACCGAGTTCCATGGATTGTTTATCATGTTTGGGCTGTTCATTGTGCCTATCCTAATTGCGGTGGCGCACATGACGCGCGATCGGCTTGAGCGTGGGTTGTTGATTGCGACGCTTTTGATTGGGACTATTGGAGCGTTTGTAGGGTTTGTAACCCTTGCAGCGATTCCACTGACCGCACTTCTCTTACACATGGCATTCCGGCGGAGCGATGTGTCACCGAGCATGGCAATCTGGTTGGGGGCGGTGGCGCTTGCGAGCATTCTGACGCTTGCAGTTGATGTGGTGTATATCCGTGATACATTTAGCTCGCGGATGAACACCGTCTTTAAGTTTTATTATCAAGTGTGGGGCCTGTGGGGCGTGACTGCCGTCATTGCTGGGTGGTATCTGTGGCAGTATGCAGCCAAATACTGGCGCGTGGCCTTGCTTGTCAGTGTATTGCCGTTAGTCGGCGCTGCGGCGGTGTATCCGGCTGCGACAATTGGCCAGTCGATTATGCAAGGTGGTGAGTGGTCACTAGCTGGCCGTACTCCGCGCGACTATGTGAGTGGGGGTACTGCGTCAATTGACTGGCTCCGTGCGAATGCGCCTGATGGCAGTGTGATTGTTGAGGCTGTAGATGGGCAGTATGATATGCAAGGGCTTGGCGTAGGTGGTGTCTCGGCTGCTACCGGTTTGCCGACCATCATGGGTTGGCCAGGTCACCAAGGGCAGTGGCGTGGCGGTCATCCTGAGGCCAACGATCAAATTGGTATTCGCGAGCAAGCCGTACGCTCAATCTACGAGAGCGGTGATTCTGGGCTGGTCAGCAATCTGCTACGCGAGTACCGCGTGCGCTATGTTTATGTGGGGAATGCAGAGCGGACGCTCTATGGTGAATCCGGCTTAGCGGTGTTTGATATCGTTGCCAAAGAAGTATTCCGCGATGGCGATGTGGTGATCTATGAGGTTGGAGAGTAGACGAATTCACTGCAGGTAAACCCCCATAGCGTGCATTTGTACGCCATGGGGGTTTGTGATGAGGCATCTGTTGGATGGAACATCAACTTGTACCCTCAACATGCCGGTTGGAACTGCCAGTGATAAACCCTCGATCAACGGGTGGATGGTCATTAGAGTGAGAGAGACGACACAAAAAGCCCCCGCTGGTATATATACCAACGGGGGCCAGCTTGTGCGACTTAGTTCTCTGGGGTTGGTGTTGCGGCTACTTCACTACCAACGAGCGTCGAGAGTGCATCGATACGCTCTGTGGTACTGGTGCGATAGTCCTGCAATGTCTGGACCTTAAGTGGGAACAAGAAGCTGATGTGGTACATCACACGATTTTCGAATGTGCTGGTCTTGCTGGTGCCCCCGACTGAGGCTGGGGTCAATGCTGAGCTTTGGAGTGCGACCTCTTGCTGGAGTAAATTATTGCGCTGACTTTGGAGTGCAATAGCTGTGCTCTGGAGTGCAATATATTTGCTTTGTGCCACTGCTTGTTCATTGAGATTCTCAAGTTGGCGACTCATCGCAATCATCTGGACATTCATCTGCGCCATGGCGGTTGCCACAGTGTTGACGTTGCCGAGCTGTGGCAATGCTTTGATGGCAATGCGCGATGATGGTTCGACTGCAGGAGCATTGCTCAACTGCGGCTCGATGGCGGCAATCTGGGCTTCGATATCTTTGCGCTGTGTTTGCAATTCGCTGATAGCGGCGCTTACATCGACACTTGGTTCTGCGCTGGTTTCGTCGGTGGGGGCAACAGACGTACGGTAGGTATCCAGCTCTTCGTCGGTCGAGACAAATACGGCCAAATCTGACACGAGATTGCGATAGCGGGTAATCTCAGGGGTGATGTCAATCAACGCCTTGAGTTGTGCTTTGTTCTCATCGCTGACGCGTGCATCAATCGTGGCGGCTACTTCATCGAAGTTACATGGGGCACTCATGGTGAGTGGCTCCATGTTGATGGTATAAATAGTCACCCAATTCTTCATGAAGATAGCCTGATTCAACAAATTAGCGCTATTCTCGACTTTGCTGTTTTGTAAAGCCAACTCGTTGTTGGTTTGAATCTCCTTGAGTCGTGCCACATTCGCTGATACACATGCCTGCACTTCAGGATTATTTTCAATCAAATACGCAACTGCCGAAGATGTGCGTGCTGTTGAGCTCCCAGTGGCTTGGGGCGGCGTTGTGCGCGTCCCAAATGCACACGATGGCAACACAACCAGTAGCATTGCTACTAGAATGACGCGCCAGTTTAGTCTATGTCGCATCTGAAACCCCTTCTCCCTCACACTCATTACGTTACACCAATCATGGATAGTATAGCATCATTTGCTTAAGATGCATGAATGTTTGAATACAATTTGATAACAAAATGAGCCATTCACATCATAAAGAAAATGTATATATCTAAAATAATTAACCACAAATGTCGATCACTGCTGTTGCTGAGATTGTTGGGCAATCGCAGGTGTAGTCGGCCAAATCGGTCGTGCTAGCGGTGGCGCCTGCGTGTGAATATTTGCGTCATTGACTGATACGACAACGTCCAGATGTTCGTTGGCGTTCCCACGATATACGCCACGCGTTGGCGGTACATCGGCATAGTCACGGCCAATCGCAATCCGAATATGGCGTTCACCGGCCCAAATACGGTTGGTAGGATCAATACCAATCCAGCCCAACTCGGGCAACCATATCTCAAGCCAAGCATGGGTTGCGTCTGATTGCGAGCGATCATGATCATCACGCCGATGATACAGATAGCCACTGACATATCGACTCGGTATACCTAACGTGCGACAAATGGCAATCATCACGTGTGTGATATCTTGACAGACTCCCTTTTGTTGGGTCAATACCACATCAATTGGCGAATCGACGCTGGTTGACTGTGGCGTGTAGGTGATTGTATCAAACAAGAGCGTGGAGATGTGGTTGACCGTAGAGAGTGGATCATGCCTGCGGACAATCTGATGCTGTTGCATGAAATCGCGCAGGAGCGCCGTTGGTTGGGCGAACTGACTTGGCAGGAGCATGTCGAGCAATGGATCGTTTTGGAGTGCGTCAAGCGTCTGCCAACTCTCCGTCGGGAGTTGCGGGGGGAGTACCGGGCAAGGTAACACCTCGACCGTAGATTCTGCCCGCACCAAGAGCGATGTCAATGGGACGGTAATGTTGAAATGGTGTACGGTGTTGTCGAGTGCATCGCGAAACGCATACAGCATGGTGCGTGGTGTCACTGTTAAGTTGAAATGGTGGCATCGCTGGCGCTCGTCGTCACGCGGCTGTAACCGGACTTCCATAATACTTTCGCGCACCGGATTATCATAAGAGAAGATGGTATCGTGGAAGATATGATGTTTCATGGACTACCTTTAGTTACTCAACGTGCTATCGACTGCGTAGTCAATGTGCACTTCGTGCAGTGCTGCACCAATCTGACTACACCCTGCTTGCACCTGTACGATGTTATGGGCCAGCGTTGCGAGCTGATCATCAACACCACCATATTCAAGCATCGCCTGGAACTTCCCGGCGACGCGTTGTACGCGCTGTCCATGTCCACGGGTGTGCTTGGCATCGATGGCAATTGTGGCTGCATGAATGCTATCTGCACAAAATCGAATCGACCGCGGGAACACTGCATCATACACCACAAACTGAATCATGCGCGGTGGCGTGACCTCAGGTGTATGGACTTTGCAATAGGCCTCAAATGCGCTACACATCTTGAGGAGTGCAACCCATTCGGCGTGATGGACCCCTTGTTCGTCACTTGCAGATTGCAAAATGCCGAGATGGCTGTGGAGTAGACTCGCCGTGTTATTGGCACGTTCAAGCGCCCGCCCCATTTGAATGAAGTTCCACCCTTCGTCATGAATCATTGTGGCGTCGGTAATACCCTGAAACAGGTGTGACCCTGCTTTGACCATGCCATAAAAGCGATGTGTGGCTTGCTTCCAATGATGACCTTGCACTTGTTGCCGAATATCCAGATAGAGCCGATTGATTTGTTCCCACATCTCGGACGAAATATGTTCGCGTACTTGGCGAGCATTCTCGCGGGCTGCCGTAATTGATGCGACCAATGAATCTGGGTAATGGCTGTCTGCGGTGAATAATTCGACAATCGGGGCTGGCTCGCGACTACCGGCCATAGCCTCGTTGTAGTGGAGTGCCTGCCATAAGCGATGCCAGCGCTGTTGGGATGCAGTGATATCCACATCGATGAGCTGGTGCTGGGTAACATCTAGTAGGCGTGCCGTATGTTCGGTTCGTTCGAGGTAGCGACTCATCCAGTAGAGCGAGTCGGCTACGCGGCTTAGCATTGCCATGCGATTCCCCTCACTCTTTGTCTGCGTACAATACCCATGTATCCTTGCTGCCGCCACCTTGAGACGAGTTGACGACGAGCGATCCGCGAGTCAACGCGACGCGTGTTAGCCCGCCTGGCACAATGGTGACGCGGTCACCGTAGAGGATGTATGGGCGTAAATCGACGTGTCGTGCCTCAAGTTGACCATCAATAATACACGGCGCACGTGATAGCTGGAGCGTCGGCTGGGCGATGTATCCACGTGGATCTTGGCTAATGCGCGTAGCAAATTCACTCCGCTGTGCGGCCGTGCTCTGGGGACCGATGAGCATGCCGTACCCGCCTGATTCGCCGACAGCTTTGACGACGAGTGACGCCAAATTGTCGAGTACATACTGTCGTTGACTGCGTTCGCTCAACAAGTACGTCTCAACATTATTGATGATTGGCTCTTGGCCGCTGTAGTACTTGATCATGGCCGGCACATAGGCATAGAGCGCTTTATCATCAGCGACGCCGGTGCCGAGTGCATTGGCGATGGCCACATTGCCGGCGCGATAGGCGTGCATCAATCCTGGCACGCCCAACACACTGTCAGTGCGGAACACGAGTGGGTCGATGAAATCGTCGTCAATCCGCCGGTAGATGACATCAACCTTTTGTAGGCCACTGGTTGTGCGCATATAGACCGTGTTGTTATGTACTACCAGGTCACGCCCCTCAACCAATTGAATACCCATTTGGCGCGCCAAATAGGTGTGTTCAAAGTAGGCCGAGTTGTATGATCCAGGCGTCAACAAGACGATGTTTGGCTCACTTGTATGTGGTGCAAGCGAACGCAGTGTACTGAGGAGCATCTGGCCGTACTGTTCGACCGCTTGCACGTTGTAATGGTCAAAGAGTTGCGGAAAGACTTGTTTGCTCATCTGGCGGTTGACCAGCATGTACGAAACGCCACTCGGCACGCGCAAATTGTCCTCGAGCACCACAAACTCGCCATTCGGCAGGCGAATCAAATCTGATCCGGTGACGTTGATATAGATGCCTTGTGGTACGTTGACGCCGCGCATCTCACGCCGGTAATGGCGACAACTGTATACCAAATCGCGTGGCACAATACCGTCATTCAGGATGTGTTCGTCGTGATAGATGTCGTGCAGGAACATGTTCAGGGCGGTAATACGTTGGGTGAGGCCTTGTTCGACGCGGCGCCACTCACGGTCAGTGATAATCCGCGGGATGAGGTCAAAAGGGAAGATTTTTTCGGTGCCGGCTTCGTGGCCATACACCGTAAAGGTCACGCCCTGCGCCAAAAAGGTATCATCGGCCACTTGCTGACGTTGTTGGAGCTCTTGAGGGGTGATGTGTTGCATGCGCCTCATTAGTTCGACATAATGATTGCGTGCACTGCCATCAGGGCGACACATCTCGTCCCAGGCACCATCCAACACATATTGTGCTAAAAAATTATCATTGTGCATAGTGCTATTGTACGGAATTCATAAACATGTCGCAATGGTGCGTTTATCTAGGAACATCCACCATAATTTGGCTATTTTGCCCAGAAAATTATGCAACCTTAGCGTATTTCGAGAGGAATAGATCGGGCGCCGCTGAGGAGTGTCAACGTATTGGTTGATAACAACGTATTAGCATTAGCGATAACGAGTTTCTGCGCGCCGCTCACCAGCGAATGAGCCTGATTAATGCCTGTGTTGATATACCCGCTAATGCGTGGCGTACTGCGCATGTCATAGCCCAACATAACGCTCAGCCCAATTGATGTATCACGTGCAATCGCATAGACATAAGACCCAGCTGGCGAGACGCTCAGCGCCGTATACTGGTAATTCGATTGCCCAAAATTACCCGTGACGCTGAACTGCATGGTGCGTTCATCGATGCTGAGAATATAGATGTAATTGCGTGCTGCTGCATACAGACGATGCGTTCGCTCCATACCAGTTAACTTGCTGATGCTCGCAATGTCATAGATGAGGCTATCAGTGCTAATCACGGTAGCTTGGTTGATAAGTTGATTATCACGAAGCACAATCGTTTGCATGTAGCCACGACTATTTGGCGCTGGCGGGTCTTTGCCGGCTACGATAATCCGAAACTCACTTTGGTCGAGGCTAATGATTTGACTCGGCGGTCCGGTCAATTTCATTGGGGTACCAACAACTTTTGGGCTGGTTGGTTGTGAGATATCAAATACCACCAACTGACCTTGATAACGTGGCGTGCGTGTGGGGTCGTCGATGCTTAAACCGAGATAGAGATAGCGCCCACTGACCAACGCTGCTGTTGGGGTATGCGTGGTGAGATACCCCCAGTAGCCGACGTCAACGAGACTGCCGGTTTGTGTATCAAACAGCTGGATACCGATTTCTCGCCAATTTAGTCGACCAATCACCACAAACTGTGTGGTGCGACTGACATTGCGATCGATGCGTAGTGCTTGTTGGAACGGCAACGTAACTGTTTGGAGGGTGGCCAGAGTGCTTGCATTATGCGCTGTGAGCTGTGCCGATACTCCATTGTTCGTATTGCCACTCCGCAACGCATAGATGATCGTTTCGGCGCTGTTCAACGCAATGTCATTAATCGTTTGGGTAATCGTCACTGCACTTGCGCTGAGCGGCACGCTCGTGGATGTACGTGATGGAGTTACAGTCCGGGTGCGTGTGGCAGTTCGGGTGCGCGTTGGTGTGATGCTGGGCGTCCGACTTATCGTCGCGGTACGGGTGATTGAGCGTGTATGCGTGCGGGTGGCGGTGGCTGTTCTGGTCCGCGACGGGCTACCACTGAGTACCTCTGCCGTGCTCGTCAAATGATCAAGCACGGCAATTTGGGTTTTGTGCAAACTGGTAGCAGTGCGTTGATTGTTGAGGACTTGTTGTGTTTGGGTTTGGAGCAATCGAGCAATACTCGTTTGCGTCAGTTTGGCGATGTTGGTGCGTGTCACGGCTAATGCCGTCAAGGTCGGCCGCGCCACTGCTGTTTGGGTTTGGATGCGGATGGCATATACCGTTTTGGTCACTGGTTCTGCTGTATTACGAGCGGTGGCAGTCGGTGTCCGACTTGGGGTACGACTCGGCGATCCATTGATGACCTCGCGCGTGGCCGTGGCCGCATCATTGCCGGCAAATGCGGTGCGTGTCGCCTGACTATCGGCCGTGGCAATTTGGATTGCGGCGCTGGTTTGTGTCGCTGCGGCAACACGTGTCTGGACAGCGGCAAAAGTGGTCGGCGTCGCTGTAAACGTTTTACTGGGAGTCAGCGTGCGACTCGGGGTACGCGTGTTGCTTGGTGTTGCCGTATGACTTGGGGTGCGCGTGTTACTCGGCGTAGCCGTTGGGGTGCTCGTGTTGCTTGGTGTCGCCGTATTGCTTGGGGTACTCGTGTTGCTTGGCGTTGCCGTATTACTTGGGGTACTCGTGTTACTCGGTGTTGACGATGGTGTCGACGTCTGTGTGGCAGTAGGCGTGTTCGTTGATGTTGGTGTAGCGCTGGCGGTTGGTGTGTCTGCTACTGCAAAGACGCTAATTTGTGTTGGTTCAGTGCCGTGAACCGTTGTACCGTTGCCGAGTTGACCGGCATCATTTGTACCCCAGCAGCTGACATGATTGGTCAACAAAATCGCACAGGCATGGGTATCAGATCGGGCAATCGATTTGACGCGTGTTAATCCGGTAACCACCACCGGCGTTGCCGCTGATAACCCGCTGCCATCGCCGAGTGCATCTTCGCCCCAACAGTAACTACTAGTTGCCGTTGTGACACAAAAGCTCCCTGTCGTGAGCGTTGCAGGGGCAGGGAGGCTGCCGGCAATCGTTTGTACTGCACTTAATCCGGCTACAGCAATCGCATCATCGCTGTTGATTCCAGTGTCATTGCCCAGTTGGCCTGTGGAGTTTTCGCCCCAACACCAGACGGTGCCCGTGCTTTTGACGGCACAAAAACTATTGATAACAGCTGCAATTTGTGTGACGCCCGTCAGGTTACCACTGCTGGTTTGGACGGTGATTGCGGTTGAACCACTACTGTCCAATGCGTTATTCCCATCACCTAGTTGCCCGCTACCATCATCGCCCCAACACTGCACAATACCGGTATCAAGCACGGCACAACTTGCAGTACCTGACACCGTGATTGCAGTGGCTGCACTAGCGAGCGTGACCGATACTGGAGTAATGGTGGTATTAGGGTGTCCGCTATCACCCGTTTGACCGACCGAATTACTGCCCCAACACCAGACGGCACCGAGTTCATCAATAGCACAGGCATGTGTCGCCCCAATGCTGATTTGCTCGACGTTATACAGATGTGGCACGAGACTGCCAGGATTCGTGCCGTTCTCACAGCGCGTACCACAGCCAGTCTCACTATTATTGTCGTTGCCCCAACAAAAGACGCGCCCGAGATGGGTAATTACACACGAATTATCGCCACCACTCGCAATTGTTGCCGCACTAAACACGGGATACGAGACTGGATTGAGGCGATCAACGATACTGCCATCAAGGAGTAGCCGTCCCCAACACCAGACATCGCCGATGCTATTGAGGGCACAAGTGCTACGGGGCGAGGCTGCGAGTTGGCCATTTGCGGGGTAGCTGAGCGCAATTGCAGTTGGTATGGTCGTCCGTACGACCGTGTTCGTCAGCTGCATGGTGGGTGTAGTGAGCGAACTTATATGACTATTGTTACTATCAAAATCCACGCCTGCTGAGGCTTGGACAACTTGTGGACTGGTGTATGTATTTGTATCACCCGTGCCGAGCTGACCTTGTTGGTTGTCACCCCAACAATAAATCTCGCCAGTGGTGATAATCGCACACGCATGATTGGTGCCCGCATTGAGGCGTACAACCTGACCAGTGATACCGGTGACTGCAACCGGTTGAGCGGCGTTGGTCGTTGTGCCATCGCCGAGCTGACCGTACGTGTTCTCGCCCCAGCAGCGTACGGCACCTAGCGTGGTGGTAATACAGACGAATTCGGCTGACGCCCCCATGGTAATCATCTGGGCGTCGGTGATGCCACTGACCTGCCACGGTGATGCCATCCCAAAATCATTGGTATTGGCAGTGCTATCATTGTCGCCGTCACCGTTACCGAGTTGCCCTTTGTCGTCACGCCCAGCACAATACACATCTCTGGTCTGACGCACCACACAGGTGTTATGCAACCCTGTCGCTAAATCCGCAATCAGATCAAGCGTTGCAAAGCCACTCACCGGAATACTGCCGTTCCCCGAGTCGCCAAACTTGCCGTATGAATTATCGCCCCAACAAAAGATCGTGCCATGGACTTGTGTCGCACACGCATGAGTCGTGCCAAGATTCATTCCACGTACCGAGGTAAATGTATAACTTGACGTGGGCACGAGGACATCAGCGGTGAGACCGCTGATGCCTAAAATGGCATTTCCCGAACCCCAACAGTAGAGCAGATCGTCATTCTTTTCGGCACATGTGGCAACCGCACCTGCTGAAATTTGAATGACATTGCTACTCATATCGGTTCCGCTGACCGCTTGAGGTACGCTCGAACTCGTGGTGTTGCCGGTTCCCAATTGCCCACGATGATTGCGGCCCCAACAATATACGGCGCCTAATCCGTCGATGGCACACGCATGATGTGGGCCAACGCTGAGGCGTACAACACCGGTGAGTCCGGTCGCTTGGACAGGATACAACTTATCGACGGTTGTCCCGTCGCCGAGTTGGCCATACGTGTTGTCTCCCCAGCAGTACACATCGCCGAGACGCGTGAGCGCACACGCGTAGTCTTCGCCTACGCCAACATCTGGCCCAGGCAGCGTTTTGGCACTCGTTGGTTGATACATCATGATGCCAAGTGCAATTGATATGCTACTGAGTACGACACAAAGAATGAATCGTCGCATACTCGGGTATATCTCCGTAGTGGAAATGTAAACTTTATACTGATAGTACGTGACTTTTTGACCTACTACTGATGCTCATAGATTACTTTCTGATGACGTTGTCATAATATTTACACAATTTGGTAGGTATTCGAGGCATGGTATTCGACATCAACGCAGGTAATGCGCTGTTGACGCTATGATGACGCATTTGTTACGGTGACAGTGCTATTCTGTGTTCAAGGAGTTATTGTATGAAGGGAGTCAGACGATGCAACTCAATGGGTATCACCACGTCACCGCCGTGACCAGTAATGCCAAGGGCAACGTAGACTTTTATACGCAGGTATTAGGCATGCGGTTAGTCAAGAAGACGGTCAATCA
>JBKCLM010000114.1:0-16036 GCA_046300655.1 Chloroflexota bacterium
CGACGCACTACCACCTGGTACCGAGATTGCCGTAATGACTTCGGCCTCAGGATTACGCGTCCCCGTGTTAGGATCGACGTTGTAGTTTGGCCCACGAATATCAAGTGCGCGATCGACAGTCACATTCTCGATGTACGTACCTGCGCCGACATGCAAGATGCCGCCAGCAGTTGAGTTTGTCACACCGCGCTGGATGGAGCCCGAGTTAGTCGTGACGAACAACTCACCCGCCTTGACGCGAATCAAGCCGATTGCCGCGTTGTCCTGCTTATGGACCAACTTGTCTTCGATGGCCAGGTTCTCCGCCACACTTGCCGTGGCGCCCGTCTTGCCCTCGAAGCTGGCGGCAGTAGCATCGATTGCCGCGGTGTTAGTCACCAACTGCAGGTAGTTGCCACTCTGCCCCGTAAACGCCACGTTGCCCATGCTCGGCACGCTCGCTGACACGTTCTCCACGCTGATACCATGCGTACCGCCAGTGATGATCACACCGTCGCCAATTGTGGCCTGTACTGCCGCATGCGTCGTGCTGCTCGGACTGTCATTGACCCGGATACCCGTGCCACTTGCCGTGATTGCAACACCACTCACGCTACCATGAGCGCCATCGGTGGCATTGGAGTTTGACCCCTCAAAGTTATTGAAATGAATACCTGTATTTACACCTGAAATACTGCCACCACTAATTGAAACTGCTGATGTGGCAGCCACATTCCAGGCATTCATGCCTTCGGATGGAATGAGTGTCACTGCAGTACCATCAATTGTGTTTCCACTAATCACTGATGTACCCATGCCGGAACCCAACGACATGAGGCGCAAGCCACGCCATACCGATGTAGTAATTGCGGCCTCATCAGCACTGTTCACACCAGTAATCGTATTATTGGCAATTGTCCATGGGGCTTGATTACCATAGTGCAAGCTGTACATGACACCAACAAGACGAGCGCTAATTGTATTACCGCTGATTACGCGATAATCGGCACTCCCCGTCTGCGCACCACCAAAATTCCCAGTTTGCACACCAGTGCGTACGTTGGACATGACATTGCTGGTGACCTTAGCATATGCGCTGTTGTACAGGAACACACCAACGCCGCCACGGCGATTAGGATTGCTCTCAGCATACGTTCCCAAGTCGCTCATACGGTTATCATGGATAACGTTTTGTGCCGAGCGCGTCTGTGCTTGTGGATACAACAAAACGCCGAAAGAGGTCATATTGCGAATGGTATTTTCTTGAATCACAAAATCTTGGTACGACGCATTATTGACGTCACTAATACCAGTCAACGCATGTTGATCGGCGCCAGTCGTACCCAAACTATTGCTTGCCAAGACAGGATTATCACCATCGATGGTAAATCCACGCACCGAAATATTACTGGCAGCAAGCGTAACAACGGCGTTTTGGCCGTTGGTCGCTGGCACCAAAATAGCCTCAGCCACGCGCGTACCAGTATTGGGTGATACGCCATAGTTTGGTCCACGCAACTCAATCGACTTATTGATGACGATGTTCTCAGCATACGTACCTGCAGCCACCGTAATCACCGCACCATTGAGTGTGTCAGTGCTATCAATCGCTGCTTGGATTGAATTAAAATACCCGACAGTTACACCGGCATTCACCACTTTGATTGGTGGGTATGTCACCGATGCAAATGCGGATATATTCGCCTCAAGTGCTGCCAACTGTGCTGCCGTCATGTTGACCGCAACCGCCGTCACCGGGCTACTGCCCTTACGACTCACAAAGCTCGTCAATACGGTCGTCGCATTGGCAGTCTTGGGGAACGACGCAGTCGTAACCGTGAATGACCCTGCAAAGGTAATCGACTTTGTAATTTCGTTCTGCAACACGAGTGGAATACCAGGAGCAACTACTATAGTTTCACCACCACGTGCCACAGCCACAGCCCGCTCAATCACATCGTCGATGAGCGCTGGAGCAACATAACTGTTGGTGGTAATAATCAGCCGATTAGACACAAACCGACCAGCGCCACGCCCAGCAAAATCAATACCATCAATGATACGATCTGCAATTGCATTTGCGCCAGTGGTTGTGGTGCGATCAAGGGCGTTGCCGTCATCATCAAAAAATACGGCAGACGTTGCATTTACACCACCAGTTGACCAGATTTCTAATGATTTTAATGAGGTATTACCGAGAGCCAAATCATCACTGCCGGCATGCAAGACAATGATATCGCCCCACGGTGCATTCACTTCGCGTACATTGACATTATTTAATGAGATACCACGCACGTCATTGTAATACTGGAACGTGAGCGCACCACGCCCTACGGCTCCAGTCATAGTGACATTGCTGAATGTCATCGTCCCAGCAGGTGCCAATGCGGCCGACGTGTTGCTAAACAACATACCGTAACCGTCTGCATTCGCCCCAGATGTATTGCCTAATGACATGGTCACGTTTTGTATCGTCACATTGCCACTGAAGCCGTTGAACGTCACATCATGTGAATTTGCTACACCAGCAGTATTGTTGTTGGTAAACGACGTATTGCGAATCGTCATGTTCGTCAATGCCGGATTGGCCGGACCGCCAACATTGACTGCAATTGCCTGTAACCGGCTATCACTGACATCAATATCTTCGATAAACAAGCCATCAAATGCGGGAACTGTACTTGCTACAGAAATACCGACATCGTTCTGTACAAAGATACCATTCGAAATAGTTACGTCTGCAAATGATCCAGATGCAAAATGAACGGCGCGTGCAAAATTCGACACATTTACGCCGTTAATCGTCACAAATCGAGTCGTACCAGTCCCAGACAGCACGATGGCATCAGCACTCACATTTGGTGCAGATGTCGTACGTGTACGACTTGTGCTTGACGTACTGCTCGGAGCTTGCGTCATGATGCCGATATTCAGAATCTGCAGTTGATTTGTGCTGTCAAGACCACTATCAGTGACCGTCACCGCTGCTAGTGTTGTATCAGCCGGTACCAACATGGTCGTCGATGCATCGTCGCCCTCAAGCCGCATCAACTTGTTGATGACGATATTTTCATTATATACACCAGCCGACACAAACAACGTACCACCCTCACCGAGGGCATTGATACCATCTTGAATTGTGTCAAACGCATCAAATCCATAGGCGCGTGCACAACCAGAACCACCATCCGGATCAGAGCCGAAGCCTGCACCCGACCAATCATCATCCACGTATACGGCAATCGGAATCGTTGAATCCCAATCTGCACTATTCGGTGGACAATTATTGGGAACTGGCGTTGCGGTTGCCGTATTAGTCGGCGTCGCCGTATTAGTCGGCGTCGCCGTGTTGGTTCGTGTCGCCGTCCGTGTCGCCGTCCGTGTCGCCGACCGCGTCGCTGTCCGCGAACGAGCAATTGACGTTTGCGTAAGCGCTCGAACTGCCGTTTGCGTACGCGCAAGATTACGGCCAGCCGCACTTTGTGTGGGCTGTACGACCGGGGTTCTGGTCCGTGTAGCAACTACACGTTGTGATCGTTCGGCATCTTCCCGAGCGGCTACTGTTGGTGCTGGCACATTAACAAATGAACTGACCAGCACGAGTAGAGCCACCAAGAAAGCGCCTACAACACTAGAAACAAAATAACGAAATCTGTTTCGCATGCCGCACCTTCTTCTCTTTTAGACAAACACACCTTCTAACATGCTATCGTTATCTATCGCATTTTTTACGGTATTTTTGTACATTTTTTATCTTTTTTGCAAAATGTAAATCCGGAGTTTTTGCCGGATTTTTCAATATTTCAATATCTTCTTCATTTTTGTATAAAATAACAAATTAACAATAATAAAATCTGGAGTTATTCACAATAATTTATTCGTATGACACAACTATATCATTTCATCATTATCGCATCTTTATGCATCAAAATACATATCACAACATGCACACATCCGAGGTACACCAGTATAAGCATACCTGACGTATTTATGGCACGCCATGTCAATTATATAGTCAGGACATGTTTGGCTGAACTACATCATCAACAAGGCATTTTAGATTATTAGAATCAATTATTTTTGATTACGTATCATCACAACATCAACTGGTACATTAATTATTGTATTTCTGCATCACTAGACGTTATTTTTGTATTTATTTATGCTTGAATTATTTAAATTTCCACGATATAATCGTACAATACAATTGTTAAACAATTGAACACCACTTTAAGATAAAGTGGCTAGGCGTTTACAACACGTGCTCAAAGTATGTTGTTGGAAGTATGTTGTTGTATGCGGTGATTGAGAACACGTGAGAATCCAGTCTGTTTGTCTTGTCAGTGTGAGATGGTTGCTATGTAAAGAATCACATCATCCATAGGGGACTGAATATGGTCAAACGTCAATCTGTTATTAATGAAGATTTGTTATTTGATAAGCAGCAAGTCATCACGATTGTAAAATCCGCACTCCGCCGGCTACGGGCAAAAAAGATACAGGTTGATGATGTCATACATCAGATTGAGCAACATGGTGTGCAGATGACGCGATCGCGCTTTGAAGATTTGTTTACCTCTCGGCCAAATCGAATCAACGGCGCGCCACCGAGTACGATTATTGCGCTCATTCATGCGTTTTTTGCACTTGACAACAAAATTCTCAGTGCTAAAGAAGTCCTAACGCTTGCGAATGCAGCCCGCTTACCGATTAATTTTTGTGAGCAACTCAGCGTGCATTTTGCCCATGACGAATGGCGCAACGCCTGGTTTGATTACCTACCCTCAACTCAAACCACATTCCATCGTAGCTTCTTGATTGGACGTAATCGTGAATTTAGCGTGTTACTACAACACCTCCTTCAAGAACAAGACCATCTCATCATCAGTGGCGCCCCTGGCATCGGCAAAACCGTCCTCGCGCAAACGCTCATCCAAGAGCTCGAAGTATTAACGGGCCAGAATGTGACATTTCTCTACGATGCAGAGAGCTTCAAGACGTATGCGCAATTTGTTGCACACCTCGCAAATGCGCTCCACATTAGACCACTCCACAACGAACCCATTGAGCTACGCATGGCCAGCGTGTTGTCAACCCAAAAAGTCCGTCACGTGTTTATTGACGACATGCAGACAGATGATCAAGCGACCCATGTATCTATTCTGCGCACGTTTAGTCAACAATTCCCCAAAGTCCGTTTCATTATTACTACCCGACAAAGCAACCAATTTGACGGGTTACGCCAGAGTCACGAACATATTCTGACACCACTCAACGATAGCCAAATTAATTCGGCAGCGATGCAGTTGTTTATCCACACGTTGACCATTAACGGTATCGCCATTAATGATGTCCACAAATCAACGTTATTGACTATCTGTCAACGCGCGAAAGGGAATCCTCAGCAAATTCAACTTCTTGCGACGATGCGTTCTATTGAGGAGATTCACACGAACAGTCAGTCGTATACGCAACTGCTCGATACACTTTCCGTACGCGAATTTTCCATCATTAGACTCCTACTTGAGGCACGTGGGCCATTGTCAACCACATTTTTGAGCTTTTATTTGCGGCATACCGAAAACAATGTCACACTCCACACACAAGAAATTATTGATCGGTTAGTCAATCGTGGACTACTCACGTTCGTCATGATATACAGCCAAAAGAACCTTATTCTTAATCAACAACTCCTGCAAAGCTCGATCAATAATACGCCAAACAATAACCTCGACACCGGATTGTTGTTGCGCAAACTCGCTCAAATGGCGCGTGGCATTCATGTACGGAATTATCACGAACTAAGCAACCATGATATCGAACGCATCGTACATTTACTTGAGCGCTTGCACCATAACCATGAGTACCTCGAGGATATTTGTCATGTAATTGTATCCTGGCAAAACCTGTGGATGCATGCCAATATGACGGCACCGATGATATCGTTGATTGAGCGTTGCACCGTGCAATTCACCAGTGCCAATCGCATTCTTATTGATTTACACCTTGTGAGCAGTCGTCTACATGATTATCGGGGCAATACCCAAAGTGCACTCATGTGTGTGCAACAATCACTTGAGGTACTCGACCAACCACAATCAGTCAAATGGGCCGAAATCATGCTTGAGTTTGTTAGAATTCAAGCACGATACGGGCAACTCTCCCATGATCAGACTATCGACCTCATCAATCAAGTTTGTGAGATTCTCCACACAGAGCAACAACATTACCTGTTGGGCGTGGCACACAATATACTCTCTAGCACCTACGCCGACAAAAATGACCTCGAACAAGCCTTTAGCACAAGCTATAATGCTCTGCAATTATTCCGTGAACATGAACTAAGTTTGGGTCATATTGATGCGCTTCTCAATCGGAGTTTGTTGTACATGTACTCTGGTGATTACGACATTGCAAATGGTATCCTACAAGGATTAATTCAACAGATTCATCCATATAACCTGCCCTATCTCTTGGCAACAACACAGCTCCGGATTGCTGGCATCAACGCCTTATTACGCAACGTAGATGTGGCACAGCATTACCTTGTGCAATCGTTCCAAACCTTACATCGGATTGGGAATGCCCACGAACTCTTGATGGTGGCAGATGTGTACAGCCTGATCTGTTATCGCCAAGCGCGTTTTGATGATGCCTACAGCATCAACAAAGCGTCATCATACCTGCGCACCAAGCTCAGTCTGCCACGCATTACCTACATCGAACGTTTGGTCGAAGACAAGCGCCAAAAGCTTCTATCCACGGTATCTGCAGAGATTCAGGCAATGCCCGTCAACCTCACTATTTATGACTTAATTGACAAACTATGGGGATACTTAGATAACACACAAACGCATGTAGAGCATATTTCGCCATAAATCGAGCTGAACACCATCTCGACCGGAAACAGCACCAATACACCGAAACGCTCCGCCACCGTCACTCATGATTTACAGCGTCATGGTGACGGTTTTTATGTCATCACAAAAACACATACAAGCCCTATTATCATAATCTCATCATGTTACTTGACATCTCCTCAAAAAACTGTTTAAGTAATACACGGTGTTGTTTCGCACACGTCAAATTTCAGTGGCGCGCAACTCTCGTCTCTACACATTTGACTCATACCGCCCGCTGATTCATCAATCAACGGTAGCGGTGTAGATCACACTGTGTTGCACCACATGCACGCTGTGTCGCGATTCAGAAAGCGATTGCCCCATACGCTTGGTACACATGGGCGCAGTCACACGGTTGCTATGGCCTGTTATCCAACATAGCAGATGCGGTATCAGATACCGCATCGCTCACCCTAGCAGGAGTAGACATGTCAGACAAGCCAGAGAAATGCCCATACCACGGCGCTACCACCACGCCAACCACGGGCACCCAAAACAAAGATTGGTGGCCAAACGCACTCAATCTTGACATCCTTCGTCAACACGACACTCGTTCGAATCCCCTCGGTGATTTCGACTACCGCAAGGCTGTCAAATCACTTGATTTTGCCGCTCTCAAAGCCGACGTTCGCGCCGTCATGCGTGACAGTCAAGAGTGGTGGCCAGCTGACTACGGTCACTACGGCCCGTTGTTCATCCGCATGACCTGGCACGCCGCCGGTACCTACCGCGTCGGCGACGGCCGTGGTGGTGCCAGCACCGGTAGCCAGCGCTTTGCGCCGCTCAACAGCTGGCCCGATAACGGCAATCTCGACAAAGCACGCCGCTTGCTCTGGCCCATCAAACAGAAGTACGGCAACAAGCTCTCATGGGCTGACTTGCTCGTCATCGCCGGTAATGTGGCCATCGAGGACATGGGTGGCCCCAACCACGGCACTGCCCTCGGCCGTGTCGACATTTGGCACCCCGAAAAGGACATCTACTGGGGCTCAGAGGACACCTGGCTCGGTGACAAGCGCTACGGCGCAACCCGCCAAGACCTCGAGAACCCACTGGCCGCCGTGCAAATGGGCTTGATCTACGTCAACCCCGAAGGCCCCAACGGTAACCCCGACCCACTCTTGTCAGCCCAAGATGTGCGCGAGACCTTCAAGCGCATGGCCATGAACGACGAAGAGACCTTTGCGCTCGTCGCCGGCGGTCACACCTTCGGTAAGGCCCATGGGAACGGCCCGGCTTCAGCCGTCGGCGCCGAGCCCGAAGGCGCACCAGTCGAGGCCCAAGGCTTTGGTTGGGCCAGCAGCCACAAGAGTGGCAAGGGCGTCGACACAATCACCAGCGGCATCGAAGGCCCATGGACGGCCAATCCAACCCAGTGGGACATGGGCTACCTCGATCTGCTTTACAAATACGAGTGGCAGCTCGCCAAGAGCCCAGCCGGGGCTCACCTGTGGTACCCGATTAACTGTGCCGAAGAGGACATGGCGCCTCAGGTCGACGGCAGTGGCAAAAAGGTGCTGCCGATGATGACCACCGCCGACATGGCCCTCAAGTTTGACCCCATCTACCGTGCCATCGGCGAGCGCTTCGCCAAGGATCCAGTCGGATTCGGCGAGGCCTTCGCTCGAGCTTGGTTTAAGCTCCTGCACCGCGACATGGGACCCAAGAGCAACTACGTGGCCGGCGACTACAAGGACGCCAGCTACACCTGGCAAGACCCCGTCCCAGCCGGTCGCACCCCAAGTGCTGATCAGGTCGCCAAGGCCACAGCCGCCATCAAGGCCAGTGGCTTGAGCGTCAGCGAGATGGTCGAGATTGCCTGGGCCAGTGCCGCCACCTTCCGCGGTTCGGACAACCGTGGTGGTGCCAACGGCGCGCGCATCCGCCTGGCGCCACAGCGCAACTGGGCCGTCAATAACCCAGCCTTGCTCAACAAGGTGTTGCCAGTCTACGAGAAGATCGCCGCCGATAGTGGCGTCAGCGTCGCTGACGTCATCGTGCTTGCCGGTGGCGTCGCCATCGAGAGCACGTGTGGCGTGGCCGTACCGTTCGCCGGTGGCCGTGGCGATGCCCGCCAAGAGGAGACCGACGTCGAGAGCTTTGCGCATCTTGAGCTACGCGCTGACGCCTTCCGCAATTACGTCGAGAAGGAGTTCGCCGTCAGCCCTGAGGAGATGATGCTCGACAAGGCTCAACTCCTTGGATTGACTCCAGTTGAGTTGACCGTGCTCGTCGGTGGTATGCGCGCCCTTGGCGTCAGCCGCACCGGCGAAGGCGTGTGGAACAGCAGCGCTACGCTCGACAACAGCTGGTTCAAGACCTTGCTCAGCATGGAAGTCAAGTGGGAGAAGACGGGCTACAACAGCTACGTCGCCAAGCACCGCATCACCGGCGCCGAGGTCCGCAAGGCCACCCGCATCGACCTCGTCTTCGGTTCAAACTCCGAGTTGCGCGCCATCGCCGAGGTCTACGCCCAAGACGACAACAACCACAAGTTCGTGCGCGACTTCATTGCCGCATGGAACAAAGTCATGAACGCCGATCGCTTCGATTTGCGCTAAACACTCCGTCGTTTTGACTTGTCATTACACCGGCACGATTCATCATCGTGCCGGTGTGTTCTTTGGGCAGTACGAAGCGCAGAGGTGTACCCGTCAAGCAGAGTTTGTTATAATAGCAGTGTTCACTTCGCCAATCATGTTGATGCACATCCCCTCGCGGGATACGTTATGTTCGATTAGGGAGGTTTTGCATGACCGAAGATGCTCGCCCCAGCAGTGCCGCTGCGGATATTTACCATCCGACAGCCGACATCGTCGCCAACGCCAACATCACCGCCTACATGCACCAAAAGGGTTGCAAAACGTGGGATGAACTGCACCGCTGGAGTCTCGACCACTCCGACGAATTCTGGCATGACATGGCGCAACGCCTCGAGTGGTACAAACCCTACACCACCATCCTAGATGACAGCGCCAAGCCGTTTTATAAGTGGTTTACTGACGGCAAAATCAATATTGTCCACAATGCTATTGACCGCCACCTCAAAACCTGGCGCCGTAATAAGCTAGCCTATATTTGGGAGGGCGAAGACGGCACGGTGCGCAACTTCTCGTATGCCGACGTCAACCGTGAAGTCAGCAAGCTCGCTAGCGTGCTCAAGGCCATGGGCGTGCGCAAAGGCGACATTGTCTCAATCTACTTGCCCCGTGTACCTGAGCTGCCCTTTGCCATGCTGGCCTGCGCCAAAATCGGCGCCGCCCACTCGGTCATCTACGGCGGCTTCTCGCACGAGGCCTTGCGCGATCGTATCGCCGATGCCCACTCAAAGGTGCTCATCACCGCCGACGGTGGCTTTATGCGCAACAAGGTCATCGAACTCAAGAAAATCGCCGACGATGCGATGGCCGCCAGCCCCACCGTCCAGACCTGTATCGTGCTCAAGCGTACCGGCCATGCCGTCGAGATGCAAACGGGTCGCGACTACTGGTACCACGACCTAATGTCGTTGCCTATCGCCAACGAAAAGTGCGAAACCGAAGAGGTCGATGCCGAGCACCCGCTCTTCATCCTCTACACCTCCGGTTCAACCGGCAAGCCAAAGGGCGTGTTGCACACCCACGGCGGCTATGCGGTCGGCACCTCGGCGACGTTCAACTTTACCTTTGACATCAAAGAAGACGACATCTACTGGTGTGCCGCTGACCCGGGTTGGATTACCGGGCACTCGTACATCGTCTACTCGCCATTGATGGAGGGTGCCACCTCGATGATCTACGAGGGTGCACCCAACTACCCATACCCTAATCGCTGGTGGCAGATTGTCGAGCGCTACAAAATCAGCATCCTCTACACCGCACCGACCGCCATCCGTGGCTTGATGCGCTTCGGCGATGCCTGGCCCAAACGCCACGACCTGTCAAGTCTGCGACTGCTCGGCTCAGTCGGTGAGCCCATCAACCCCGAGGCCTGGCGTTGGTACCACGAGGTCATCGGCGGCGGACGCTGCCCCATCATGGACACCTGGTGGCAAACCGAGACCGGTGCATTTATGATTACCCCCAACCCGACCACGCCACTCAAACCTGGCTCAGGCACCAAGGCGTTTTTGGGCATCGAGATGGATGTGGTCGACGAGCACGGCAACAGCAAACCGGCTGACGAGGATGGTTTGCTGGTCGCCAAACGCCCGTGGCCGTCCATCATGCGTACCATCTTGCATGACCCCGATCGCTATGCTAACTCATACTGGAACTGCGAGCCAGCCGGTATGTACACGGCTGGTGACTCGGCTCGCCGCGACAAAGACGGCTACTTCTGGGTCATCGGTCGCATCGACGACGTCATCAAAGTCTCGGGCTATCGCCTCGGCACCGCCGAGATTGAAAGTGCCCTCGTGTCACATCCATCCGTGGCCGAGGCGGCTGCTATTGGTCTGCCCCACGAGGTCAAAGGCACGGGCATTCACTGCTTCGTGATTTTGCGCGCCGGCATCGATGGCAACGACAAGCTGGCCGAGGAGTTGCGCGGCCACGTCGCCAAGGAGCTCGGCCCGATTACCCGCCCCGAGCAGGTCATGTTTGTGCAGAGCTTGCCCAAGACCCGCTCCGGCAAGATCATGCGCCGCGTGCTCAAGGCGCAGGCTCTCGGTCAAGACCCGGGCGACATCTCAACCCTCGAATAACGCCCTCCGATTCACCATATCCACCCCACGTTGTGCAGACAGCGTGGGGTGTGTTGGAGTTATACCATGCCACGTATTGGCGCCATCTTGATTGGCCAATCACCACGCCCCGATTTAGTGAAGCCGCTCCAAAAGGCGAATCCACACTTTCAGTACATCGAGTCAGGTGCGCTTGACTTCGTCGACGAAGCCGATATCCCCACAACTCCACGTGGCGACTATATTTTGACCACACGCTTGCGTGATGGTCGTGTGGTCGAGGTCGACGAGCAGTTCCTCTTCCCACTGCTCCAAAAAGCCATCGCCGACGTCGAAAGACAAGGGGTAAGCATCAGTGTGCTCTTGTGCGCCGGCCCGTTTGAAGGTCTTGGTGGGGACAAACCTCTCTACCGCCCCACGGCCATGGCTAGCACCATCATGCACAGTCGTGGATCACAACGCATCGCAGTCCTCAGCCCCAACGAGACCCAAGCCAGTGCCATCAGTCAAAAGTGGCTCAACCTCGGCTTCTCACCACTTGTGCTTGTTGACCCGGGACTACCTGATGTCGAGCTCGGACACTGGCTCAAGGGGCAACTCAGCTTCACGAGTGTTGACCACCTCGTCATTGACTACGTCGGTCATCCCATCGAGAAAGCCAAAACGCTCGAGCAGATTCTCAACATCTCGGTTATTGACCTCGGCAAGATTATCGGCGATATGTTGCGCCACATCACGCCCTAGGAGCACCTATGCCACGTCATCCCTTTTTGCATGGCACCTACACCATCGCCCCGACGCCGTTTTTGCCCAATGGCGACATCGATCGGGTCAGCCTACCGACCATGGTCGAATTTCTGGCCAATCTGGGCGTCCAAGGCATCACCATCCTCGGCGTCATGGGTGAGGTCGACAAACTCGGCGACGCCGAGCGCGACACCATCATCGCCGACGTCGTGGCAGCCGCAGCAGGTCGTGTGCGCATCTGCGTCGGCACCAGCCATGTAGCTACAGACCGTTCCGTTGCATTCAGCCGTCGTGCTGTTGAGCTCGGCGCCGATGCCTTGATGGTCGCGCCGCCCAAGTTGGGCAAACCCAACGACGCCGCCGTACGTGCCCACTATCACGCCATCGCTGATGCCGTCGATATCCCGATTGTCGTACAGGATCACCCACTCAGTAGTGGCGTCTTGATGAGCGTCGACTTCTTGGCGAACCTGGCCCGCGAGGCGCCCACCTGCAACTACCTCAAACTCGAGGAGGAGCCGACCGCCGCCAAAACCACGCGCATGCGGGCTGCCGCCCCCGACATGATCATCTTCGGCGGTATGGGAGCCAACATGCTGCTCGAGGAGCTCCGCCGTGGCGCCGACGGCACCATGACAGGCTTCGGCTTTAGTGAGGTGCTCGTCAAAATCTGCCAGCAGTGGTTTGCTGGGGATCACGACGGCGCAGCCCAAACCTTTTATCATGCCTGTCCGCTGATTCGCTACGAGAATCAACCGGGCATCAACCTCGCCATCCGCAAGTACATCTACATGCGGCGCGGGGCCATCGCTCACGCCCATGTACGAGCCCCCTCGAGCCCCCTCGCCGCCGATGTGATTGCCGACCTCAACGATATCGTCACCCGTCTGGGCTTTGCCCACCACTTCGTCAAAGGAGCCTAACGCTATGAATCTCGGACTCAAAGGAAAACGCGCCGTCGTCTATGCCGCCAGCCGCGGCCTCGGTTATGCATGTGCCCTCGGCCTCGCCCGCGAAGGGGTCAAACTCGTGATTGCCAGCCGCGATCAAGCCCGCATTGATGCCGCCGCCGA
This sequence comes from Chloroflexota bacterium, assembly GCA_046300655.1. Lineage (GTDB taxonomy): Bacteria > Chloroflexota > Chloroflexia > Chloroflexales > Roseiflexaceae > UBA965. The sequence continues at coordinate 13,365 of JBKCLM010000114.1, forward strand.
GCGCATCCGCCAAGAGACGGGCACCGAGGTCATCGGCGTAGCCGCTGACGTCAACACCCAAGCCGACATCCAGAAGGTCATCGACACCTGTGTCAACGCCTACGGCGGCCTCGACATCGCCTTGCACAACGCCGGCGGCCCACCTCCCGGCGGCTTTGATGCCGTCAATGACGCCCAGTGGCTGTCAGCGTTCAACCAAAATCTGATGAGCTTTGTCTGGATGGCCCGCGGCGCCATGCCCCACATGAAGTCCAACAACTACGGCCGCTTGCTGACCATCGCCTCATCATCAATTCGCCAGCCCATCCCCAACTTGATTCTCTCGAACGTGATGCGCGCTGGCGTCAACGCCTTGGCCAAGAGCCTCTCGCGCGAGGTGGCCCAGCACAAGATCCTCGTGCATGTGGTTGGACCCGGCCGCATCGCCACCGAGCGCATCGATGAGCTCGACCGAGCCGCAGCCGAGCGCAGTAACACGCCGCTCGACCAAGTCAAATCAGCCTCGCTGGCCACCATTCCGGCCGGGCGCTTGGGCGAGCCCGAGGAGTTTGCTAACTTCATCGTCTTCTTGTCGTCCGAGGCGGCCAGCTACATGAGCGGCACCTCGACGTTGATCGATGGCGCCGCCTCCAACGCATTGCCGTAAATCCACACAAAAAGCGGGCGGCACAGGCATGCCTGTGCCGCCCGCATCATGTCGTCAGCCCTATGGGAAGGTGGCACCAGTACTATGGAACTTGACAGCCACATGTACCGTGCTGTCGACCATCGTACGATTCCCAAGTTGGCCGTAATCGTTATCACCCACACAATAGACTTTGCGACTCGATGTAATCGTACCGTTCACCGCACATACGTTGTACTTGGTCGTATCAATATCAACCACATCGAGGATCGTCGTCACCGTCTGTACCGCATATTGGGCTGGTGCATACAAACTATCACCGAACTGACCATAGGTATTCGTGCCCCAACACCAAATTTGTCTACTTTTGAGGGCACACGTAAACTTCTCGCCCGCATCAACCGCCGTCACACCTGTCAGTTTGGTGGTGGCGTTGATTTTGACCGACGTCGCACGCGTGCTATTGGCTTGTGCTCCTTGACCAAGTTGGTAATCGAGCCCATGGCCCCAACACATCACTTCAGTGTTTTTCATCAAGGCGCACGAATGAGTTGCACCTGCAGATACGGACGCAATCGCACCAATAGCAACACCCGCTGATGTTTTGAGTTGCGTGGCGGTCAACGCATTGACACCACTCCGACCATTCCCAATTTGACCATAGGTGTTTCTGCCCCAGCAATACGCATAATTGCCCAACTTAGGGTTTGCCATCGCCACAGTAGCGCATGTATGTGCAGAGCCCGCAGAGAGCCCCTGCACATTCGTCAACGGTATATATGAGGGGGTAATATTCGAGGCAGTCAGAACCTGGAGTGCATATAAGCCTCCAGGTTGACGCGTATGATTTTGCCCCAGTTGTCCTGAGTTGTTCTCTCCCCAACACCATACCGAACGACTCTGAGTGCTCCGAATGACACAAGCATGCCAACTGCCGCCACTTTGACCGCCCATAGCAATTGCCACCGCGTCGCTCATGTATTGTCCATTACTCAACACGCCTTGCCGCGCTGCTACATCATAGGCCGGTGAACCGCCCCAACACCAGACTTGCCCGCTTTTGATGGCACACGTCCGTTCACCATTACTTGCAAGCTGAGACACCCCAGTCAGCGGTGTCCCGTCACGTTGCACTACACGTACTGCCCCAAAATAAAAGCCAGGTCCCTGATTAGATCCTAACTGACCGTTATCGTGGCGCCCCCAACAATAGACACTCCCAGCTGTCACCGCACAGCCAAAGTATGCCCCCGTGCTGATATCCGATACCGTTGCAGCATGTACCGTAGTAGAAGGCAGACTAATCACCACCAAGAGCATCAACACAAATAGCGTACGCCATACACGTAACTGTTTACGCATATCTCCCTCCTACACCTTGCCATCGTAAATCATTATGGCAACAGTCTACTCTTATTTGTCGCTATCGTCTATACCAAAACCACCTAAATATTTAACAAAAGTAATAATTCGACACTACTCAGTGTGACATCTCTATTCAACTATCATGGCGTCGTGACACGCACGCTTCATCATCGCTGACAATCACGCCGTATAATAGACACATCCCCGCCTCAGTCGAAAGGGTTTGTATGATTGACCTGATTATTCGCAACGCCACGGTGGTCAACGCCGATGGCCGTCAGCAACTTGACGTAGCCGTCCACAACGGCAAAATCGTTGCCCTTGGGCGCGGCAGTGCGCTCCCCGACGCCCAGCAAGAGGTCGACGCCGGTGGCTTATATCTACTCCCGGGCGTCATTGACAGCCACGTGCATGTGCGCGACCCGGGCCGCACCGAGCGCGAGGACTTCGCCACTGCCACGCGGGCTGCCGCCGTCTCGGGCGTCACGACGATCTGCGAAATGCCGATTGCCACCCCATCAGTGCACAATCCGCAAATCCTCGCCGACCGCATCAGTATCGTCCAACCCAAGGCCTACACCGACTTTGCATTCTATGGTGGCGCCGCCGACGATAATCGTGGCGAGATTCAAGCGCTGGCCAATGCGGGTGTCATCGCCTTCAAAACCTTTCGTACTGCCGT
>JBKCLM010000115.1:0-30876 GCA_046300655.1 Chloroflexota bacterium
CGTCACTGCATGCCGGTCACTGCATTTGGGTACCGGTCATACCCACCCGGCGTGCAGTCTCCTTGAGGGGCCTCGCCCCCGGCGTACACTCCTCGCGCAGATTGCACGGACATCCGCTCATGTTTGTCAGGAAACCTCACATCACGCCATCGGGCAGATGTCCATGCAATGACGGGGGCGTGGGAGAGGTATGCAGATGGGGGCACAGCTGTGCCCCCATCTGCATACCCTCACGGATACCGCATCAAATCATGCGGACTTCGGTTTGTTCTTTGGAGAGGAAGACGACGCCGTTCTCGGTGACGAGCACGTCCTCCTCGAGGCCAACATAGCCGGCCGAGGTCTCAATGCCCAACTCGAGTGTATAGATGTTACCGACCTCAATGAGCATGTCAGGCGTATTGCCGTAGCGCTCCCAACGTGGTCCGAGCAGTGGGCCACCGTCGTGACAGGCCTTGCCGAGCCCATGACCGAAGGCGTGCATGTACTCGGGGTAGCCGGCATCGACGATGACGTCGCGGGCCACTTGGTCGACTTCGTGGCCCTTGACACCTGGTCGCAACGCTTTGGCGCCCTCACGGATAGCCTGACGCACCGTATCAAAGGCGCGTTGAATCTCGGGTGGCAAGCCGGTCTCGCCGGGACGGCGCACATACCACAAGCGCTGAATATCCGAGCAGTAGCCCTCTTGTTGCACACCAAGGTCGATATGCACGATGTGGCCGGGCTCAATTTTGATGTCGGCGCTTGGTACGCCGTGGCCGACAGCCGAGTTGGGGCCGCTGTTGACGATCGGACAGCCGTCCCATGACCAGGCTGAGGGCAGGCCACGACGTTTGAACTCGGCATGCACGAAGTCGCCGATGTCCTTTTCGCTTTTGCCCACCTTGATCTGGGCGGTAATCAAATCAACGATATCCTCGGTGGTGTCGATGGCCGCCTTGATCAAGGCCACTTCGCCGTCGGTCTTGCGAGCGCGCAGCGCGCTCAAGAGTGGGCCAGCGCTGACCAGGCGATCGACGTATGGCGTGCCCTTGAGAAGCTCTTGGAGCATCAGGTACATGCCGACGGTCAAACCGTCCGAAGTTTTGTCGTCTTGGCTGTAGTTGAGGCCGATTTTGCTCGGGTTAATCGCCGTCAAGGTTTTGACGAGTTGCTCGCGGATACCAGCGTCGTAGCTGATAATCTCGGTGCAGACGCCATAGCTGGCTACGCCGGGCACATCATATCGGCCGACGATGGCAATGCGGCGGCCATCGCGGGTGAAGATGAAGGCAGAGGGCCAGGTTACATCGCTGCCAATGGCCAGTTCGATGCCTGGATCAGGCGAGACGACGGTTTCACGCACGAAGGTCAACCAGCAATCCAGGTCAAATTCATGGAGGAGCGCACTTGCTTGATCGGCTTTTTCACGATACACGGACATCGTTGTTCCTTTCAGTATCACGAGTGGTGACGAGCGGCGATTGCTCGTCGATATAGATCCACGTAGCGCAGTGCAGCCACTTGCCACGTAAAATCACTCAGCATGCCACGCATCATCAGCATTCGCCACTGTGGCGTATCGGCATAGACCACCAACGCACGGTCAATTGTCTCACGCAGGGAGGCAGCAGTGGCCTCGCCAAAGACAAACCCCGTGCCATGATTACTTGGCGCATGATAGTTCGCCACGGTATCGCGCAAGCCACCGGTCGCACGCACGATTGGCACCGTGCCATAGCGCATTGCAATCATCTGCCCAGTACCACACGGCTCAACGCGCGACGGCATCAAAAAGCAATCAGCACCGGCAATTATACGATGCGCAAGCGCCTCGTCAAACGTCAGGCGGAAGGCAATTTGGTGCGGATAGCGGGCGCGCAACTCAGTTAGGCGAGTGTGGAATCGCTGTTGACCAGTGCCCATCACCACAATCTGCACCGCATGATGTTGCAGCAAGGGCTCGATCAGCTCGTCAATGAGGTCGTATCCTTTGAGGGGCGTCAGGCGCGAGATGACGCTCAACACCGGAATATCAGCCTGGACTGTCAGCCCTAACTCTTGTTGTAACGCCACCTTACAGTGCGCCTTGCCTGTCACATCATCGACCGTATAGGTGGCGGCAATTGATGTATCAGTGGCTGGATTATAGAACGACCCATCGATACCGTTGAGCACCCCATGCAATCGATCATAGCGCGAACGCAACATGCCATCGAGCCCGGCACCAGCAGCAGGATCGAGGATTTCGTTGGCGTACGTCGGACTAACGGTATTGATGATGTCCGCATAGTAAATGCCACGGCCAAGGAGCGCCACCGAATTGCGCGCATCGGCTGATTCATTGACGGCAAAGTCAAGGGCCGGCACGCCGGCAATCTCAAGCACGCGATGACCAAACACGCCTTGGAACGCCAAATTGTGGATGGTCAGAAGCGACGCCGTCTGCGCAAAAAACGCATCGTCGGCTAGCGTTGTGCGCAACCAATTAGGGATGATTGCCGTGTGCCAATCATGGCAGTGGATGACATCGGGTTGCCATGTAGCATGGCGGCAACTCTCAAGTGCAGCCCGACAAAAGAAAATAAAGCGATGGTCGTCGTCGTCATACATCGAGACGCCATCGCGATCAAAAAACGCCGGGTAATCGACTAACCACACTGGTACAGCCTGCACCGTCGTCGTATAAATGGCTGCCGTATCAACGGCATCACCGGTTGGCACTGAGATGGGCGACGCAAATACTGACAAGCCAAATTGCGCTTCGTCGATCCAGCCGTACCGTGGAATAACCACGCGCACATCATGACCAGCAGCTAGCAATGCTTTGGGCAAGGCCCCAATCACATCAGCTAATCCGCCTGTTTTGACAAACGGGGTCATCTCGGCAGCAACGATCAGGATGCGCAATGAGGATGTCATGTGAGTTGCTCCAACACGTGCTGGGCAATGATATGCGCCGGGGCATTACCGTCAATCTCGAGTAATAGCCCTTGCTGGCAATAATAGGCAATCAGTGGTTCGGTTGCTCCATGATACACCCCGATGCGATGACGTACCACATCGGCTTCGTCGTCGGGGCGAATATGCAACGTACCACCGTGTGCAGCACATTCAGCGAGTGACGCTGGATCGTCGATGTGCACCGGGAACGTCCCTTGCGCAGATACACACATGCGCCGACCGCTCAAGCGGCGAATCAACTCGGCATCAGGTACATCAAGTTCAACGACACGGGTCAATGTGCGGCCACATGCGGCCAACAACGTAGGCAAGTATTGTGCTTGACTAAGCGTGCGTGGGTAGCCGTCAAGAACCAATCCCTTGTCGGATGGGAGTTGCGCCAAATGCTGCTCAAGCACTTGATTCATGAGCGCATCAGAGACGTAATTGCCATGATCGATGGCTGCGGCAATCTCACGGCCGAGTGATGAGCCGGTGGCAATCTCAGCGCGGAGTAATACGCCGGTCGAGATAATACTGACTGAGATATGCTCAGCCAACGCATGCGCCACGGTGCTTTTGCCTGCCCCTGGTGGTCCCATCAAAATCAACTGAACCGTGTGCGATAGCACCATGGGCATTCTCACGAGGTAGGAGTGGCGGTTATATCAGTAACGGGTACGGGTGTCTCAGTAGGCAACACAGTTGGGGTATCTTGTGGGCCAAATGTAGGCGCAGGAATCGGCGTGCGATCCACAAGTGAGGGAATAATAATTGTTTGGCCGACTTGGATTGTCTCGGGATTTGTAATATTGTTCAAGGTCATAATCTCTTCGACCGTTGAACCAAAATCCGCTGCAATGGCGCTGAGTGTATCACCAGCCTTAATAACATACATACCACTCGGAGTTGGCGATGGAATAATCGCTTGGGCGTATGCGGTCACGGTGGCATTAACATCAAGCGTAGGTGCGGGAGTGATGTACAGCAATGCAGGCACTGTCTCGCGCGGTAATAACGAGACATCACCGACATTTCCACAGGCCATCAATATAACCGACGTGAGCGTGGCACCGAGCCAACGCACCATGGTGTTCCCATCTCCAGCCATGCACATAACCCCACCGCTAAGTCATCGTCCGAAAAGAATTATACCATAGCCATCAGAGAGACTCCGTCATCACTCAACCGGGTGTGTTCCACCAAACAACGAGTGGAATACCGGATAACTTGGGTGCTTTTGGAGGACTGATATTGGCCACTCGCCGTTAAATACACGCTGTGCCAGGGCTCGCCCTTGTTCAGCAATTACGTCACGCCCCATCAAATCATCACGGCTCGCATGTTGCGCCAATAAGTAGGCGACGCTCCGTTCGCGTGAGAATTTAGTTGCATAGTAACTAAACGGCAAGCGAATCGGCAATTGGAACGAATCACACAACGCTAAGATCACCTGATTGCGCTCGTTGCGATATGCCTGATTAATCACATTATCATTGCCGTACAAATCGCGTAAATACGATGGCGGGTAATTCCCCATCCAAATCAGCGACTCATTGATACGTTGGTAGTGGCGCGAGTTTACCACACGCAAGTAATCCCAATACACAAAATCAGCACCAGCCGCACTTACCATCTCGAGCAAGCGCTTGAGTGCATAACCGGTATCATTCACATACGGAATAAGTGGTTGCAATGCAACACCTACCGGGATATCGTGGCGTTTAAGTTGGCGAATCAGGGCTAACCGCTCATCGGTCGACGGTGATTTGTGCTCAAATCGTGACTGCACATCCGCATTATGTGAAATAATCGTCACAATCACCATAGCAAACCGGTCGGTGTGTAACTGTTTGATTAAATCAATATCGTTCATCACCAATGGACTTTTCGTCATGATGACGACGGGGTGTTGAGCGTCAACGCATGCTTTCAGCACATGCTGGGTACGCAAATAGATCGATTCGGCCGGTTGATAGGCATCGCTATCGGCAATCAACCCAATCACATCGTCACGGTTCATTGTGGCTAACTCGGCCTTAGCACGTATCGAAATGTTGGGCATCATGCGCACGCTCTCCGTCAGGGAGCGCATCGACATACTCCAACCGGTACAATAGTCACAGCCAAACTCACACCCATCATAAATCGCACTATGATACTGCGACAGCGTCGCATCATCAATACCCGCAATTGGCGAGCCAAAGACACTCGGGCGATTCTGATCAATCAGATAGACTGGCATGAGAGAACTCGTTATTCCTTCGTCGTGGACGACTATTTCTTACGCTTTTTGGGGGACAAATCACGCATACTCTCTTGGAGGAGCAACTGTTCATCGCTGACTTCCGCGGGTAAATTTAATTCTACTCGCCATTGTTCAATTTGCAAAGCGGACAACGGCACTTCGGGCTTTTCTTCATGAATATCGGCCTTGGGGCTCTCTTTGCGCAATAGTTGCGACACAAACAGTTGATTTGGCATATGGCGCACACCATATTGATGCGCCACGTCAATAATCCGCCGATCAGCAGTCACGAGCGCCCACTCTTTGGGGGTGCGCAGGCCCTTGATGCGGCGAATAATCTGGGTATCGGCGTCTTCGGGTGACAACGCAAAATGACAGGTCACGCCGTATCCGTTGAGACTTTGTTGGTGCCCATACACGCCACGATCAAACACCACCAAAATTTGGCGGTTTTTTTTGCTGACCGCAATCTTACGGAGTAAGAACACCAATTTGAACTCATCGTTGTCGTCGCTCAAGCTGATATTGGGCATGCTACCAATTAAATTATGTCCATCAATTAAGTAGTTCATGGCAGCCCACTACTCATATCATAATCAAAAACGGGGCCGTCGTGGACGGCCCCGTCGCATCCTACTAGTATGTTTATGGTACCACAACACTCTTCATCGTGGCAGGATCCTGGTCCCAACTACCCTCTTTGGTCATCCAGTCACGTGAGCGCACGCGGAACTCAAACGTCCCACTGCCAGGTGGCGAGAAGAGCGCAGCACTAGCCCATGTGCCCATCTGCCAATTTGTCCAGTCACCGCCATTAACATTGCGATACTGCACGTCGAACGACATGATACCGCTAACGTCATCAATGCCGCCCCACTCCACATAGTAGGCACCGCCGTCCATAGGCTTAATCTCTTTGACCCACGATACCGGCGCCATTGAGTCATAGCGTGGCACCCACATCACTGAGTCAAAGCGCACGCTACCGCCTTCGTCACCGGTAACATCCGTCAAGCGCACATTGGCAGGTCCTGGAGTCATGTTGTAGACACCGAGTGATGCCCAACGGCCACTCTGAATGGCCTGGTCAACCCACACTTCGCGCTCGGTACCGCTGAATCCGAGGCGGTAGATGGCAGCACGGGTTGCGCTTTTACCACATGGTGGAATGAACGCCATCACTTCGTAGTAGCCAAACTGCGTTAAGTCAGTGTTCCAGTTTGCGGTGTTCTCGCTTAACTCTGGCTTGTTGGTACCGTATGTCCACTGATGTGTGCCATTCAAACCACAGAATTCGGTATACCACTCAACTTTAGCTGCGCTCGTGTAGTTACCACCTACGTTATCAATAATGACCGTCCCCGGAGGATACGCAGCATTCGCTGCTGCTGAGTCAGCAATACCCTGTGGACCCGGATCAAGACCCATCCACAAGTAGGTAACGCGCACCCAGTCATTTGAACGCATGCCAAGACCATCCCAAAACGCGCCATCGGCGATATCGATACCATTACCGATGGTGATTTTACGACCAAACATGTCAAGACCACCGTTATAGCCGAAGTCAACTGCGGCTTGGGCCATCGGCATACCAACCGGCAAATCGCGATAGAAGCGGCGCTCAGGCGTCCAGTATTCGTCGTTCGTGTTCCACGGACCAACATCCCACACAGGCAACACGATGCTCTTGTCTTGGTACGTCACGCGCACTTGAAACTCATTACCACCCTGACTTGAAAGCACTTTCCATGAGGGTAATGCCACAAACCATGCCCGCTCTGGAATACGGTAGCCGTTTGCGGTGCGATAACCAACTAGGCCTTCACGGGTAGCACGTACCGTGTAGGTTGGTGCATATCCTTGTTGGAAAGCTGGGGGGGCCTGGGTTGGCACCGGAGCAGATGGATTATCGTTCTGCGCCCCATCCGAGATAGGAGGAGCCTCTTGGGCCTCCACACCGAAGGGCAACAACACCATCACCATAACCAACGCCATCATGACCACGACAACTCGAGACCAACTACTCTGCATGAATCTCTCCATTGGCGACACATCAGACTATATACTCATCACACCAACGATGTGTCACATACTATATATCAATACACCCGGCATTATTACGCCGTGTCGTATACTCCCAACATACTCGCAAAACCGCAATTTTGTCAAGCGGCTTAGATGACAGGCACATGACGTGCCTATCACAAATCATTATTCCAATGGTTCAAACGCACTATAAATCAATCGCGCAAACCCACCAATAGCCTCGGCGGCAACTTCGTCAGGCAAATTGCCAACCTCGGCAGTAATTGGTCGATAGACGTAGATTGCCATCAAAAAGTTGCGTCCAGCCGGCGTCGTCACAATGCCCACATCGGCTTGCATATCCTCGATCCAACCACTTTTGCGGGCTGCAATGGCACCTTCCGGGAGTCCAGACATCATGCGGATGAAATCACCATTGCTACGCATCAAATTGAGCATCTCGATACAGCGATCAGCTGACAGCGTCTCGGGATAAAGCTCGAGCAATACGCCCTTGCCCTGACTGCAACGATATATCTCCAAAAAGACCTTCGACATCTCAGCCGGCGTCGTGCGCAACATGGGATCAGCATCGGTATGCGGTGGTGGTCCTTCAATTTTGGGACCACGGGCAATATCGTAGTTAAGCAGACCAATCAAATAATCGCGGGCCTCGTACGGCAGATTTTGATAGGTGAATTGTAAACCGAGCGCTTTGAACATTTCGTTCATGCGTTGGGTGCCGCGATAGGCATCCTCGGTACTGAGCCCCCCAACTGATATGGCCAACATCCGATTGGCAGCGATGTTATCGCTCACTACAATCATCTGGCGCATCCACTCTTTGGTCTCATCATCAAACGATGCATTGTTGGCGTAGGCGTTCAACAAAATCGCGACTTTCATGACGCTTGCGCCCGAGAACACGCTCATCTCGTTGAGTTTCGCCACCTCCTGATCGTTATCGATATCATACACATAGATACCCACCACGCCCGGCCAATTAGCAGCCATTTCGTTGACGGCAAGCTGGAGTTGTTCAGCAGTGGGATATATACGATTAGGATCGGTAATGATGGGTAACTCAAGTATTTTTTGATTGCTATCAATTGCATCAATGAACAGCGTTTCGGCAGCATCAAGATCAATCGTCTGCGCTTGTGACGTCTTAAACTGACGCACATAGACAGTACTACCTGCCTCAATTGTTGCAGGACCACCGGTCATCTCACGCACTTTTTCGTTGAGTAATGCTAGTTGACCGCGTACTTCGCTGGCATCAATGCGCATCACCGGCTCAACTTTGGTATTTGGCTCTGCTTTGAGTAGATGATCGCTCGTAGCCTCCTCATCGATTTTGAGGCCCTTGAATACAACGCGCTCTTGCAGTTCACCAGCACGAATCTCGATGACTTGTGATGGTAATGAATAGGTTCGGAGGATTTGGCGTAACTGATCACGGTTGAGACCAGCCATATTAAACGCATCGAGGGTCACACCCTCCGCAACGCGTTCATTGATTACTGCAGTGGGGATTGTGGTTGGCACAACCGAATCGTTTTGACTATTCTGTGCGGCATCGGTATCAGCGAGGCTACTACTCCCACAGCCCCATACCACTGACATGGCCAGCATGAGCGTCGTCACCCGCCAGAAAAACGAATACTTCATCGTGTGTAAGTCCGTCAACTAAAACATCCCTTTGAAAAAGTTATCACAAATAATGCACTCGTGCAAACGGCACACAAACGGGGGTACCGCATAGGGTACCCCCGTTCTGCCGATATGAATGCGCTAGCGTGCGTCGCGCTTGAGCTCGAGCCAGGCCATCTCGGCTGCGGTCAAACGCAATTCGCTGGCCTGCATATTGTCTTTGAATTCGTCGGCAGTCTGACATCCGACCAAGGCAAAGATATTCAGCGGGTAGCTCATCACATAGGCGGTGGCGATTTGGGGAATGGTCAACCCCTTCTCCTCGGCCAACTGCTGGACGCGATCGAGACGCTTGAAGTTATCATCGTTGGCATACACCTCGACGGCCAACTTATCGAGATACGACTCGAACGTCTCGATGTTGTCACGGCGCAAGCGCCCTGAGAAGAAGCCACCGGCCAAGCTTGACCAGGTGAAGAGTGGCATGTTGAGCTTCTGGTAGTACTCGCGCGAGGCCACACCATTATCGCCACTGATGCTAATACACCCTTCCCACGGCTCTTTTTGCTGGACGGCAAGGGCAAAGTTGGGGCTACTTGCCACAAACGGTGCAAGGCCGTGCTTGGCCGCGTATTCATTGGCCTCGGCGACGCGCTGATGGCTCCAGTTTGAACCACCGTACGACAAAATACGCCCAGCCTTGAGGTGTTCGTTGAGGGTCTCGACGATGGGGCCAACGGGCACGGCTGGGTCATCGCGGTGGAGCAGGTAGATGTCAATGTGGTCGACTTTGAAGCGTGCCAATGAATCGTGGATATCGCTGGTGATGTCCCACGGAGTGACGCGCTTGCGATCGCCGCTGTGGTGGGCACCCTTACCGATGATATTGACCTTGTTGCGATTGCCGCGCTCGCGCAACCAGCGCCCAAAGGTGCGCTCATTGTCGCCGCTACCGTAGACGTGGGCGGTGTCGAACGTGTTACAACCCATCTCCAAAATCGCATCGAGCAGATAGAAGCACTCTGGCACACTGGCCGAGTTAATCATGATGCTGCCCTGTACCAAGCGCGACACCGGCTTCTCTACACCTGGGATTTTACCGTACTGCATGACCTACTCCTTTAGCGAGTGTCGTTATGTCGCATACACATGCGACTATTTACGCATATTAGTAGACACGTCAACGCCGCATTACGATGCGGCGTTGACTATTGCTTATTCCATCGGATACTTGAGGCCCCACACAGCACGAATGCGGTCCATGGCCTCCATGGTGCGCATGGTGTCAGCCCACGACATGATGTCGCTTTCAATTTTGCCGGCACGAAGCAATCGGCCAATCTCAGCGGCCTCATAATGATAGCCATTGCCATCAAACGGCACTTCGATGGTCTCACTCTTACCACCCTTGTGCAACGTAATCTGCTTGGCAACAAACCACGGCGACTCGATGCGAATCCAGCCATCGGTGCCGAGAATAGTGGCCTCCCACGGGGTGGTCGTACGCACAGCGGTGGAGAAGTAGGCGATACGACCGTTGTCGAAGCCCATCACCGCTGCGGCCTGCTCATCGATACCGGTTGAACCAATATCAGCAACGCCGGTGGCACTCTTGGCCTCGCCCATCAACATGACGGAGAGTGAGACACAGTAGACACCGACATCGAGTAATCCGCCACCACCTAGGTTGCGATCGAACAAGCGCCCACTTGGGTTGACCTCCGTGCGAAAGCCGAAGTCGGATTGAATCATGCGTACATCGCCGATTGCGCCTTCGTTGATGAGGCTGACGACTTTGCGAATCGAGGGCAGAAAGCGCGTCCACATCGCCTCCATCAATGGCACGTTGGCGGCCTTGGCGGCAGCAATCATTTTGGCGGCTTGGGTGGCATTGACGGCAAACGGCTTTTCGCACAAGACGGCTTTGCCGGCCGCGATACAACGCAACGTCTCTTCCATGTGGCCGGTATGTGGGGTGGCCACATAAATTGCATCGACCTCAGGGTCGTTGGCTAATGCTTCATAGCTGGCATGCACGCGTGGAATATTGTACTTGCTGGCAAATCGTTGGGCAGACTCAGCCGTGCGTGAGCCAACTGCCACCAACGTAGCATCGGCTTGAGCCGGCAGACCATCAGCAAAAATGCCGGCAATACGGCCTGTTCCCAAAATTCCCCAGCGAATTGACTCTGTCTTCATTGACCGCTCCTTGGTCGTTTCACATGTGTGTACTAAAGGACACGCCTATTGTACACCGAATTGACGAATTTCATACAAGTTGTCCATATTCATCAATAGTCAGCAAATTAGCCTTTGACACCACTAAATACCACCCCTTGCGTGAAAATGCGCTGCGAGACAAAGAAGAGAATAATCGGAGGCAAAATCATCAGCAGCGACACCGCCATAATTAAATGTGTGTTGATGGTATACAACGCATCAAAGGTTTGCAGACCCACCGCAAGCGTCCAGTTTTCCTTGGTATGCAAAAAAATCAACGGCTCATAAAAGTCGTTCCAGGCATACAAAAAGTGAAATATGCCGACTGACACCAACGCAGGACGCGCCTGCGGCAAGATAATATACAGCAAAATTTGTACGGGATTCGCCCCGTCTATGCGGGCAGCATCATCCATCTCTAATGGAATGGTCATCATGAACTGGCGGAGTAAAAAGACGTCGTACGCATTGGCAAAAAACTGCGGCACAATCAAGGGCAACAATGTGTTTACCCAGCCCAAATTTTGGAAAAAGACGTACAACGGAATGAGTCGCACCTGTGACGGGAGCATGATGGTTGACAACAACAACAAAAAGAGCACATCGAGCCATCGGGCGCGAAAGCGGCTGAAGCCGTAAGCCACCAACGAACTCGAAAAGAGCATGCCGGCCATGCCCAAAAAAGTCACCAGCAGAGTGTTCAACAAATATTGAAAAAAAGGCATTGAATCGAGCGCTTCACGGTAGTTACTCCAATGAATCTCGAGTTGATACAACGCAGTTTGCTCAGCCAATGGCAATGTGTACACCTGATCGGGGCGCGCAGGATCAACAAAATTTGCCATGCCGCCAGGGGCTTTTTTGATCATCGCCATTTGCTGCACACCTGATTCGGTTGTTACCTCGTACAACATGGAACGCTCACCATTTACCTCGACCATCTGTGGCACACGGGGGATGAGCGAGTTCCCGTCCGAACGAATCTGCCCAGGGTCCTTGAGTGATGTCGAAATCATAAACGCCAGCGGAATCATGATGATGGCCGCACCAGCCGCAAGGAGCAACGTAGTAATACCCGCCATGGCCATCTCAATGGCACTCATACTTTCACGCAGGCGACGAAACATGGGGCGTATGCCTTGCATATGCTACCGTCCCTTCAATTGACCTTCGTAATATACCCACGCCTCTGACGATCGAAAAATCAAAGCAGTCAGGGCCAACACAATCAAAAAGAGAAACCACGCCATCGTTGAGGCATACCCCATGTCGAAGTAACGAAATGCGTTCTGATAGAGGTAAAGGTTATAGAACATGGTGGCCCGTTGCGGCCCACCCGATCCGCCAGTCGCCACGTACACCTCGGTAAAATACTGAAACGTGGTAATTAACCCGAGCACGAGATTATAAAATAGCACCGGCGTCATCATCGGGAAGGTGACGTTCCAGAATGATTGCCACACGTTCGCCCCATCGACTTTGACGGCATCATACAGGTCGGTAGGAATACCCTGCAAACCAGCCAGATAGATAATCATGGAGCCACCCACCCCCCACAATCCCATGATGACAAGCGCAGGAATTGCCCATTCAGGGTCTTGTAACCAGCCCGGTGGCGATTGAATGCCAATATCGCGCAAAAAGGTGTTGAGAATACCCATACGTGGATTGAGAATGCGCACCCACAGCAACGTGACGGCAACACCCGAGATAATTGAGGGCAAAAAGTAGATGGAACGCCAGATGTGCAGCCCGAAAATTTTTTGATTGAGGAGAATCGCCAGCGCAAAACTCATCACCAGATTAAGGGGCAACGCGAGCATAGCAAAGTAGAGCGTTACCTGCATCGATTTCCAGAATATCGGGTCTTTGAGTTGGCGCACATCGCCACTCATCAAAAACTCGGGGATGCCAGAAAAAATGCGCGCGTAATTGTCAAGCCCGACCCACTTGGGTGGGTCAATGATGTTGTACTCGGTAAACGAAAAATAGAGCGACGAGACCATTGGTCCCACGGTGAACACGATAAACCCAATCACCCATGGCACGATGAACAAATATCCAGCACGTGCCTCACGCCAAGCCAGCGTACGGCGCGATTTACTCTGATTGACCATGTATAACCTCCTCGTTGCACAACAGACAACCACAGCAACCTCAGAAACAGCGATATGCCGCATGGGCGTACCACACGGCATATCGTTCGTCTCACATGATTGCTACTGCTTGGCCCAGTACTCATCCAAGATGGTCTGGACATCCTCGTTGGTGGTCGTCAAGAGTGCTTCGACATCGACTTCAGGATCTGTGTAGATGGTCGTCAACGAATTGTTGAGTACGTCACCTATTTTGCTCGTATCCGGTACGTATGACTCGTGATTGGGGTCATCGAGGTACGAGATGGACTCGAAGATCACCGAATGATTGATGCCGGGGAACCGGGTCTTGAGCGACTCAAGGAATTGTGCCTCGGTTGACTTACGCGCCGGCAAACACCCGTAGATCTTACACACCTCGACAATTTGCTCGGGCGAGACCAACCATTTCATCACTTCCCACGCCTGGTCTTTGTTTTTGGCAGTCTTGGGAATAGCAAAGAGGTCGGCATGCACACGGGCAATGCGCTCACCTTTTTGGTTATGGAAGAGTGGTGCAATGTCCCACTTAAATGGCACCTCTGTCAATCCCTCGGACATATACCACGTGTGACTGTACCACATGGCCACATGACCGCCGCCAAACGGATCGCCTGAATCCGCATCAATCGCACCTTGACCGGCAGCATCCGGCATGAAGTGGTCTTTGTGCACGCCGTCGTGCACCCACTTTGCACCGTATAGCCACTCGGACGAGTTGACCTGCGCCGTCTTGTAATCGTCACTGGTTGGGCGACCGATACTCGATGCACCAAACATGGTCATCATGCCGCGGAAGTCCGTCCATGTATCAGCATATCCCCATTGGACAATATTTGCCGGATCAAAATCAGCACTGGTTGCGTTATTGCCGTTGCCATCAACGGTCAGCTGAATGGCGTTGTTGCGCAGCGTGTTGATATCCCAACTCTTGTCACCATAATCTGCCGGTGGATAGGCAATCCCCGCCGCATCAAAGGCATCCTTATTGTAGAAGATGAACGACGGGAATAAACCCAAGGGCAACCCTGCATTCACTGTAGGATACTTATTCAGCGTTACCGCCGGTCCATAAAAATCATCCAAGCTGTAGCCATCTTTGGCGACATATGGTGTAATGTCCTCCCATTGATCGAGGAACTGGGCGATGGTTGAAATACCCATCGGACCGACCAACTGTGGTGCATTACCACCAGAGACCATGGCCAAATAGCGCTCAGTCGCCTCGTCATACGGCACAATCATGAACTCAATTTGGATGTCCGTGTGGGAATCATTGAACCGCTTTGCCAGCGCCTCTTGCGCCGTAACCTGCTGTGGATCCGTACCTGTGCCAAATCCCACAAAAATCGTCACCTTGACGGGACCATCGCCCCCTGCAGACGTAGACTGTTCACCACCTGCATTACCCCCTGAGCCACACGCCGACAAGACGAGTAGCCAGACCAGTGAGATCATGAGGATTCGCCATCGAATCGTACGCATTTGGTACCTCCTCTTACTCCACGAAAAACCGTGCCTCGTAGGAAACCGCATACCCAGATTGTTAGATTGAAGTGAAATTGTTTGGGAACTGGCTTGATAGTACACGAAAGCACGGCTTTTGTCTATGTTGAGGTATTACGTAATTGAATTTTTGTGACGACCAATGTATGCTATGAGAAGTTACCCCATCACAAAAATGCATCATAAAGACGAGGTAGTCATGTTTTCGATACCACATCTACCGGTTGTGCACCAACACCGCATCACTCAGATAGAAGAGTCACGCCGTACACTCGTCGTGACGTCACCACCAGCTTGGCAGGCCGTATCAGCCCAACTCACCGGGCTCCGCCATCCACACCTACTCATGAGTAGCGAGGCGACAGTCGCCGCATGGCAGGAGTACGCAACGCACTGTCCCATGGACGAGATAGAGGTCGTCTACGCCATTGGTGGTGGCCTATCCGTTGACACCGCCAAGTATTTGGCACATACCTACCATCTCCCGCTGGTGTGCATTCCGACAGCGCTAACCGTAGACGCCTTTTTGACACCTGCATCGGGCATTCGCCGCGATGGGTGCGTCTACTATATCCCCACCAAGGCACCTGACACCCTGATTCTCGATTTGCACGTCATCGCAGATGCGCCAGCGCATCTACGGGCGGCAGGCGTCACCGATGTCCTATCGATTGCCACCGGTAGCTGGGATTGGCGCTTTGCTGATGCCCAGGGACGCAATCCCGCCACCATGCAGTTCATCGCCTGGGCGGATGACATGGCACAGGTCATCCTCAAACACACGATTGCGTGCGCGCCAGGAGCAGGTGCCGGCGATCATGGCGCCCTCAAAACACTCTTCGACATGTTGGCACTTGAGGTGCAACTCTGCCACCAGATAGGGCATTCTCGCCCCGAAGAGGGCAGTGAGCACTATTTTGCCTATGCCGTAGAAAACAGCGTGGGGCACGGGTTGTTACATGGTGATCTCGTCGGGCCGGGCATCATGCTTATGGCCGAGCGCCAAGGACAAGACACTGCGCCACTACGGCACGCGTTGGAGGTATGTCACATCCCGCTGAACAAGATTCCACCGCACATCATCAGCCACACACTCGATGTGCTCCCCGCCTACTGCGCGCAGCATCATCTGCCCTTCGGGATTGCTCACGTTCGCTAACTAGAGGAGAGGACACTATGCGCATTGGATTTGCTGGCACCGGATACATCAGCAAGGTACACGCACAGGCCGCCCAAAATCTCGGCTTGACACTCAACGCGGTTGTCAATCACCAACTCCCGTCCATGACCGCATTTGCCACCCAATTTGCCATACCCCATCAGTTCACCACACTTGATGATCTCATCGCCGCACGTTGTATTGATGCCCTCGTCATCGCCACCCCCAACTATCTGCATGCGCCGCAGGCAATTGCGGCGCTCCGCGCTGGTATTCACGTCATGGTCGAAAAGCCGATGGCCATGAATGCCCACGAGGCCCAACAGATGCAGCGTGTTGCTGCAGAGACAGGCGCCACGTTGATGGTGGCACACTGCTGGCGCTTCGATGACGACGTGTTATGGCTCAAACAACGCATGGCGTCATTGGGGCGGATTGTACGTACCACCGGATACGGCATCCACACACATTGGGGGCCGAGCGGCTGGTTTACTCAACAGCAGTATGCCGGAGGAGGCGCGCTCGCCGATATGGGTATTCATGCCATTGACACGGTACGCTTTTTGTTAGGCGATCCTGTACCACGCTCCGTTTACGCCAAAATCGGCACTCACTACGGCACTTACGACGTCGACGACACGGCAATCGTGATGATTGAGTGGGACAACGGCACCACCTCTGTGATTGAATCGGGCTGGTGGCATCCGCACATGGATGGGCCCGAAGCTGCCACCAAGGTATACGGCACTCATGGATTCGGCCAACTCTTCCCTACACGCACTGTGTTGCCCAATCACGACCGATCTGATGTCATCACGACTGAGGCTGGCTTCGTCTTCCCACGGCCTGCCCATTGCCCACAAGCGCTCTACGACGCGCAGTTGGCCTACTTTGTGGAGTGCGTACGCACTGGCACAACGCCTGTGCCTGGGGCCAGCGAGGGGCTAATCAACATGCACATCGTTGATGCTGCATTTGCCAGTGCCCGTAGCGGTCACGCCGTGTTATTGTAGTTCACCGTAGAGAGGCAGCCATGATTGACACCATCTTGCCGATTCCCGACCTTTTTGCGGCCACACGTGTGCTGTGCATACAACCGCACTACGACGACAACGACATTGCTGCCGCCGGTACGATTGCGCGATTGACGGCCCAAGGGTGCGAGGTCATCTATGTGACCGTGACCAACGATTTGATGGGCGTCGTTGATGGCTTTGCCAATGACGATGAGGCTCGTGCAGCCCTCAAACGCGACCAATTTGCGGCTGCTCAGCATATCGGTATCACCCAACAGTACTGGCTTGATTACCCAGATGCCGGTGATTATGACTACTTCGCGGTACGACGCGATGTGCTCATGTACATTCGCCGCATCAAACCCGACTTCGTGATGACCTGTGACCCGTGGTTGACGTACGAGGGGCATCGCGACCATATCCAGACGGGACTAGCCGTCAGCGAGGCAGTCATGTTCGCCGGATTGACGCGGATTGCCTCGTCGGATCCAGCCGTCGATGCAGCGTATCAGTCGCATCAGATTGCGGGGATTGGCTTTTATTTTACGCGTGAACCGAACGTGATTGTCGATATTACGTCTACTTGGTCTCAAAAAGTCGCCGCCTTGCGCAGCTATCACGCACAATTTGATGACGCTGGTCTCGACGATTTGGTCACTGCATTCGACCACAAAAGTCGCCAGGTAGCACAGGGACAGGCGTTTGTGCGTGGAGAGCCACTCAAGGTACTACACACCAGTGCGCTCCACTGCGCGCTATGACGACTGGTGTATCGATACCGGAGAGATTCATGTACCGAGTTTGGTGCGCAAACGCGCAATATGTTGTGCACTGACTCCAATATGCAACAGGTATGTATTAATACTTCCGTAGCGTTGCTGGAGATAGGTGAGTGTGCGTTGCATAGTCTCAGCGCGCGCCTCAAACAACCCTTCGTAGAGCGATTTTCGAATAAAAAACGGACGCTCATGGGCATATTGCGCAATGAGCGGCACAATGTTTGCTGTGGTCTGGAGATAATCTTCAATAATCACATCAGTAGGAACACCAACAAGATCGAGCAACATGGCCGCCACGATACCTGTCCGATCTTTGCCGATCCGACAATGAAAGTATGTCGTTGCAGGAGCATCAGCCAGCGTTTCGAACACCCGTCGAAGCGGTGCATGTGCTGTGCGAATCAAGTGTTGATAGTAGAGATGCAGTTGGGTGATTTGGCGCAAATCAAACATGCGCACGCCCGTTGTTTGCAGTGGAACGGCCACATATGTTGTGCGTGCATCGTGTTCAAACGGACTTGGGTGCTGGAGCGTCTCACGCGTTGAGCGTAAGTCGATTACGGTTTGCACATGATACTGCGTCAGCAAGTCATCACGTGCCGGTGCAGTCAACCAATGCGGTGAATCACCGCGCAAAAAGACACCACTGCAGGTCACGCCACCATCGCGGGTAGATAATCCACCCAAATCGCGCACGTTATACACACCGTCCAACACCACATCACGCACTGTACCCCTCACAACGCCCCCACATCACACAAATGCGGGAGAAGATGATGCGCATCCTCCCCCGCATGACAATCAAATCGCTGTATTAGCTGATAACCTGATCAACGACCTCGATGTTCCCCTTACCACCATAGAAGTCCCACCATGGCTTGGCACCCTTGGCCAAGACCTCGTTGAGGGCCTTGACGTTGGCAACACCACGATCGAGCAACCAGGCATCGAGGGCCTCAGTGCCCTTGGTGGCGTAGACGGGGATACCGTCTTGCCAGGTGGCACGACCACACAACACACCGGAGAACTGCGTACCGGCCTCGGCAGCAATCTCAAGCGTCTCGCGGAAGATCTCGTCGGTCACGCCGGCGCTCAAGTAGATGAACGGCTTGCTGGCGGCCTCACCGGCCTCGCGGAAGAAGTTCATCGTCTCGCTGATTGAGTAGGCCTTCTGGCCATTGAATGCGCGAGTGCCCTCGACGTTGGCGATGTTGACTGGCACTTCGACCTTGAGGATATCGACGCCGTAGCGTGGCTTCGAGAACTCCTGCATGTAAGCGGTGACGTACTTTGGCTTGACCTTCGCAAACTCAAAGCCCTTCTCATCGCCGATTTCGTCGTCGTAGGCCAATGGCTCAAGGAAGAAGGGGATGTCGTTGGCGGCACACTCGGCACCGACGCGCTCGATGAACGCATGCTTGATGGTGTTGATCTTGGCGTCGTCGAATGGATTGTAGTAGAGCAAAATCTTGACGCCGTTACCGCCGAGTTCGACGATGCGCTTGACGCTCCACTCCGGCAACAAGTCGGGGAGGCGACCCTTGACGTTCGCATCGTAGCCGGTCTTCTCGTATGACACGAGCACACCTGAACCGGCCTTACGGGCCTTGATGGCATCCATACCGTACTCGGGGTCCATCAAGATGGCGCTTGAGTGCTGGGTCAAGATGCGGGTAACGCTGGTTTTGAAATTGCTCAAATCTTGTGAGGTGGCTTTGCCGTCGGCACCGCGGGCCTTGGCGATTGCCTTTTGCAATGAACCGCGCTGGTCAGCAGCAGCGGCGGCAATCACGCCATTGTCATCTGAACAGGCCAACAGATGATTGTACTTGCCTTTGGTGATTTTGACTTTGGTCACAACAAACTCTCCTTATGCTACGGAAGCGAGACAACGAGATAGCGAAAGACTCCATAGACCACCGTCGCGGCGAGGACGGTCCCAGCAATCACCTGGCCCAACGTATGGTTGCGGGTATGCAACCGGGCCCAGAGGACTGCAACGACTAACACCCACATGACGGCTCCGAGGCTGCGCGATTGCATCGTTGCAAGGGTCGCCACTGCAGCTATCGCCGAAGCGTGCATACTGATTTTCCACCACATATTTACCACACCACTGGCCACTGCAATCAAGGTATAACTGATAGCGAGGGCGAGGACGGGTGCCGGGGCATCGGCCAGGTACAATACTACCACAGATGTAAGCAATGAAATTCCGCCAACGATATACATTTCGTTGCGGTCTGATCGACGGGACATGTCAGGATCGCTATAGCGCCCTTGGCGCAACCGGATGCGATACAGCGCCATCGCAGGCATGAGCTGAATCAAGAGTGACAAGACAGACCAGCCCCAGCCGACGCGCGCATTACCGACGGCGATGGCCGCCAAGATATGACCAGTCACGAGCGCACTGAATGGTGACACATACTTTGACAACCCGAGCGCAAGTCGGTCACGCCCATCTTGCGCCTCGAGCATCACGCCCGTGGGGAGATTATTACCGTGTGGTGCCATTGGATGCTAGATCCTTACTGCGTGTGCTCGCGTTGCAGAGCAAGGCGCGCGTATTGGCGGAGCACCTGTTGGGCTGCCGCCTCCCAAGTAAATGTCTTGGCCTGCACTGGCCCTGCCTGGCGCAACACTGCACGCAGGTCGTTATCATCAGTCAATCGCACTAACCCAGCTGCCATTCCGGCGATATCGTCGGGCGCAACCTGAATAGCCGCATTACCGACCACCTCGGGCAAACTTGATACGTTCGATACAAGTGTCGGCGTACCACAGGCAAGCGCCTCAAGCGGCGGTAGGCCAAACCCTTCGTAAATCGAGGGATAAACAAAGGCCCAAGCAAGATTATACAACGCAGGTAGGTCGTTGTCATCTATGAAATCGATAAAGCGGATATGCGTGGTAATACCGAGGCGCTCAGGTGCGGCGATAATCTCCTCGAACATCCAGCCACGACGCCCAAACACCACAAGCGGCGGCAGCGGATACTTGCGCAACGCCTGCGCATACGCCTCAAACAGACGCACGTAGTTTTTGCGTGGCTCGAGCGTCCCACCTGCCAGCAAAAAGCGCTCGGGCAAATCATACTTTTGGCGAATGGGTGCAATCGCCACTGCATCCATCGGGCGGAAGCGTGGCGCGACGGCAGCGTACACGACCTCGACATCTGCATCGGCCACGCCCAACAAGCGCACGACGTCGTTTTTGGTCGCTATTGAATCAGCAAACACCGCATCAGCACGCGCAATCGAAGGGGGCACAGCCTCGCGCAGGTAGCGCGCCACTCCGGGCACAGCACACTCAGGATGCACCAAGTACGACAAATCGTGGATGGTCACTAGGCCGGGCTTGGATGTTGGTGGCAACACGAAATCCGGTGCGTGCACGATGTCGACGCCCCTCGTCAACCACTCAATCCGCAGGGGCACTTTGAGGCGATGCCATAGTTGGGTGAGTCGCCGTGATGGCAAGGGGATAGCCACCGTGCGCGTGGTCGGGTGCAGTCGGCACAACTCATCGATCTCGTGTTGATACGGCACCGACGTCCCTGGCCACCCGGCGGCATACACCAACACAAATTGGTACTCGGCTGACGCAAGTTGCATGACATGCCGGATTAACTCGCGGGTGTAGCGACCAATCCCGGCACCTTGCCACGCTCCCGCCGTATACTCGATGGCCACACGAATCGTCATCGGCGCTTACTCACAAGGTACAATATCAAGCCGAAGACGATGATACTCCAGAAATTAATCAGGCGATCGAGCAATGTCACTGCTAACGCCACATGGCTATCCATCATCACCACGGTGACAAGTACCGCCGTAACTGCACCCTCAACCAAACCAAGACCAGCAGGAGTAAACGGCACAACGGTCAATAGCGACGATGCCAGCGAGACAAAGACGACCAGTGCCAAGGGCAAATCGACACCGAGACGGTGCATCGACTCAATCACAAAGTAGAGCCGACACCCCTCAAGCAACCAGACCAACATCGTCAGACCAATCAGGTTGGGTAGAATACGCGGTTGGAACGATTGGAGTGCCGACTCAGAAAAGCGCTGATAACGCGCTTTGAGACGCTCAGGCACAAACCGCACTAACAATGGGCCGAGCCAACGGAGGCTCGCCAGACCGGCAATAATCACCACCACCAAGACAGCTCCCACCACAAACAACCACTGCATCTCATCGGGCAAGTGTGTGCCAAACAACGTCAAACCGGAGATGGTCAGGAACGTGAACAAGCCCAACATATCGAGCAAGCGCTCAGCAAAGATGGTGCCAATCGTCGATGAGAACGAGACTTTGCCGTTATGCTTGAGCAAATAGCCGCGATAGACATCGCCTAATTTGGCAGGCACAATCACATTCACAAACCACGACAGGTAGATATACTCCATCAATGCGGGGAGAGATGCCCAACTACTGCGTGCAGACTGGGGGGCGATACCCGAGTGCTCGAGCAACATCCGCCAGCGTAGTGCCCGCAGAGGGAATGTCAAATAAAAAATGCCGAGGGCTAACAATAAGTACGGGACATCGGTCTGACGCATGACGGCTAAGGTGTCAGCCACACTCACATCAAGGCTACGAAAAATAAAGAAAATGAGCATTACTGCTAGCCCAAACGACACCCACGTCCGTGGCCGACGCAAGGCATCGACCAACGAAAATCCGCCCTCTTCTGTCCCTACTGGTTTGTTAGCATCCATATTCGCCACAGTACCATTCCCAAAAATTGGCCAACCCGACCTCGAGTGGCGTTTGCGGTTGAAACCCTAGATGCACTTGTGCTTTGGTGATATTCGCAAATGTGCGCGGCGGATCAGCAGCTGGTAACGGCTGATTATCAATCAGCGCCGTCAACCCAGTGATGCGCTCCAACAGCCGCACAAATGCAATCAACTCCACAGGAGATGAATTGCCTAGATTATACACATCAAATGGCACGTCGCAGTGTAACGCGGCAATCACCCCCGAGACAATATCGGCGACATACGTCCAGTCGCGGTAGACGCCCTCACCACCATTAAACAGTGTAATCGGCTGACCCTGACGCATCTTATCAACAAACAGGCTGGGCGTCATATCGGGGCGACCACGTGGACCATACACCGTAAAAAAGCGCAGCACGCGCGTTGGTACCCCATATTGATAATGATAGGTATACGCCAACAACTCGGCGGCGCGTTTGGTCGCCGCATAGGGCGATAGTGGCCGATCGGCACTTTGCGACTCGTCCCACGGCGTGGGCAACGCCCCATACACTGACGATGTTGAGGCAATTGCCATCCCTTTGACAGCATATCGTCGTGCCAAATCAAGCACGTGCATGGTAGCCCGCACATTGACTTCTTCGTATAACAGGGGATGCTGTACCGAATAACGTGGACCAGCCATCGCCGCCAAATGCGCGACATGCGTCGGTTGGTACTCGGCAAAGACATGCGTGAGAGCCTCGACATCGCGGATATCACCCTCGACCAACGTGAACCGAGGATGGTGCATGGCGGTATGTAGATGGCGCCGTTTGCGGCTTGGCGCATAGTAATCATTGAAATTATCAAACGCCACGACCTGTTGCCCTTGTGCTAACAAGGCATCGACGACGTGACTCCCAATAAAACCTGCACCACCGGTGACCAGATAGGTCATATCCGCTCCTCTACTGATGGGGCCACATGTGGCGCCACACCAGCCAATGCAACGACTGCCGCAACATGCACCGGCAAGTAATGCACCTGAAGATACTCAAAACATTCATGGGCAGCAACCGCCACCAAACTCCCACATGCGCCAATCGCCAACCATCGCACCAAACCCGATTGACCCGTCACCCGTGCGGTCCGTCGCCATTGCACCCACCACAAGCCGAGATAGGCTATTAGGCCAATCACGCCCTGCTCAGCCGCAATTTGCATGTAGGCGTTATGGGCGTGCCCCCGTGATATCCACCATGTATTATACGCAACGTCAAGGTAGGCGTTGGAGTAGTTGCCAACCCCGATACCCGTCAACGGTGCCGTTTGCCACATCAACCAACCTGCTTTGAATTGAGCAGCCCGTTCCACTGCCGCATACACATCCGGGCGCTGTTGCGCCTCGTCGCGCGGGATATCGGGTGCCGTAAAAATCTGACTGGCACTGCCCAAACGCGGTCCGAGCGGCGCTGGAATGAGTTGCCAGCCACCGGCCAGCACCACGACCGCCAGCACGACCACCGCCACGGCCCCGCGACGCCACCAGCCACCAATCAACCAGGTCATCACGAGCACGCCCGCAGTAGCACCAAGCCACCCCCCGCGTGAGAACGACAACAACAGTGCCAACCAAATGAGCGCCAAGCCAATCGTGACTGCCCAGCGCCAACGCCAGCGCGACTGCCATGCCCAAATAGTCACTACCAACAAGAGCGGCCAAGCGCCATTCAGATACCCCGCAAACGAGTTCGGTTGGCCAATGGTGCCAAACGAGCGCGTAAACGGCGTACCGGCAATCCCAAAGGCTGCAGGGCCAATCCCCATCACACTCTGGTAAAGAGCAAACAGTGCCGCACCGACCGGTGCTATCAACAACACACCACACAACAGCCGTACATCGTGCCACCGTTGTGGTACGGCGTAGACCAGATAACCGACCAGCAGTGCGACACCCCAGCGGCGAATCTCGGCGACCGATTCACGCCAGTCATACAACGTGAACGCCGCCGAGAGCGTCAAGGCCGTTAGCACGGCCAGACGCATCCAAGCCGTCTCGTCAGGGCGCCAGACGCGCCACGGATGTATGCGCCAGTGGATGATGAGTCCAACACCTAGTCCTAGCGTCGCCAACTGCGAATGACTGACTCCGCCTAGCATCAAGTAGTCTTGCATGGGCACTGCCGCCACCGCATAGGCGATGGCCAGCATCAGCACCGGCGTGACTGGCCAGGCGGTGGCACGCATTAGGCCAACTCCCCACGCTTTTGTAACTCTTGGCGGAACCAGGGAATCGTCCGATTGAGCCCCGCATACACGTCAATCCGCGGCTCCCAGCCGAGCACCGTACGGGCGCGGGTGATATCCGGCTGACGCACCTGTGGGTCATCTTGCGTGCGCATATCGCGGCGCACAATCCCGGCCGTGTTGCCGGTCAACTCGTTGATTACCTCGGCGAACTGCAAAATCGTCCGTTCTTGCGGGTTACCGATATTGACAGGCTCAACTTGATCGCTCAACAACAAACGGTAGACACCCTCGACCAAATCATCGACGTATTGGAACGAGCGCGTCTGGCTACCGTCACCGTACACCGTCAACGGCTCGCCCCGTAATGCTTGTTGAATAAAGTTCGGCACCACGCGACCGTCGCGCAAGCGCATGCGCGGCCCGTAGGTATTAAAGATGCGCACGATGCGCGTCTCGACACCGTGCGAGCGGTGGTAGGCCATCGTCATCGCCTCGGCAAAGCGTTTGGCCTCGTCGTAGACGCCACGCGGCCCGATGGGGTTGACGTGGCCGTAATAACTCTCCGACTGCGGGTGAATTTGTGGGTCACCGTAGACCTCGGAGGTTGAGGCCAACAGAAAGCGGGCTTTCTTTTCTTTGGCGAGTCCGAGCGCTTTGTGAGTACCGAGCGCGCCGACTTTGAGCGTCTGGATGGGCAACTCGAGGTAGTCAACGGGCGATGCCGGCGAGGCAAAGTGGAGCACGACGTCGAGCGGACCATCGATGTAGATGTAATCGGTCACGTCATGCTTCATAAAACGAAAGCGCTCATGGCCAAACAGATGGGCGATGTTATCAGCATTGCCAGTAATCAGGTTGTCCATGGCAATGACGGTGTGTCCCTCAGCCAAAAAGCGATCGCTCAGGTGTGAACCAAGGAATCCGGCGCCACCGGTGATGAGTACACGCATAATCAATCCTTATGTCAATATTTTAGTAGGCGCCACGCCCCGACAACACCGTGGGGATGGTCTGAGCCACAATGCGCAAATCCATCAATAGCGACCAATGTTCCACATAATAAATATCGAGTCTGACCATTTCTTCGAACGTGGTATCGCTCCGCCCAGAGACCTGCCACAACCCAGTCAGCCCCGGCTTGGCGGCCAAGCGGCGCAAGTGCCATGGCTCATACTTGGTGACCTCATCGGGCGTGGCCGGACGTGGCCCCACCCAACTCATCTGACCCAAGGCGATGTTAAGCAGTTGCGGCACCTCGTCGAGACTCGTGCGCCGCAAGAAGCGCCCCACCCGCGTCAGTCGGGGGTCGTTGCGCATCTTGAAGATGGGGCCATCGGCTTCGTTTTGTTGGGCGAGCTCAGCCTTCTTTTGCTCGGCATCGACCACCATCGTGCGAAACTTATACACCTTAAAGTGCTTGCCGTTGGTACCGACACGCGTCTGGGCAAACAAGACGGGCCCTGGTGAATCAAGCTTGATGGCAATCGTAACAATCAACCAAATCAGGAGTGCAAACGGTGCGACCAACAGCGTCACAAAAATATCCATCATGCGCTTGATAATCAGGTTTAACCCCTGGATTGACACCTCACGCAGCCCAATCAATGGCAAGCCATCAAATTCGGTGATATCGACTCGATCAAAGCTCAGTTCAAGCAAATCGGGCACCATGCGGAAATCGACATCGTACGTACGACACACCTCAACAATGCCTGGCAACCGATGATGCTCACCTATTGGTAACGCAATAATCACATGATCAATCATGTGCTCGCGCAAGACGCTTTTGAGTTGATCAATGTTACCCAGATAATGAAAGTGCAAGGGCTGCGCCCCGTTTTGCTCACAATCAGCAGAATCGCGATCGGCAAGATAACCGACCAATGAATACCCCAGATGCGGGCGGGCCACAATACCGGTCATAACCGCACGACTCACGTCGCCGCCGCCAATGACCAAATAACGCTCACGACCAATCCCACGCGACCAGCGTACTCGCCGCACCAACACAATAATGAATCGCACCAAACTCAATAACACCACCACCAACACAAACGCAAAGGCAATCACCAACCGCGAGTAGTAGAGCGGTCGATACAAAAAGACGACGACAACCAGCAAGGCGGCGGCCGTCGTCGTACTATTAAAGACAATGCGCAAATGCGCAGTCAACCCGGCATTCGCCGGCAAGCGATACATGCCACGAATACCGAATTGCACCTGAATCAGCAACAAGAGTAGCATACCAATCGGGATAAATGCACTCCACGTTACGTAGAATTCACTCGGCACCTCGCGCACGAGTGCCCCTACAACGCCTGGCCACACGACTAAATAGCGCAACGCATAGGCCAACGCCACACTCGTCAAAATAACCAGACTATCAAGCGCAAACAAGCCGTACCACGATGCATCGGTGTACCAACGGCGTTGCGATGTACGTATCGGAGAGGTTGCAGTCACCTCGAAGCTCCTGAGCCTTCAATCAATGGGAGATATGTGCCAACATTATGGCACATAATCCTCTGTCCACGTGAGTGATGCCTTTTCAATGTAGACCGGCTGACCGATTTCGATGCCACGCTTAAGCAACTCAGCCGAGATGCCCGTCGCCTCGAGCACACGTTGCAACCGCGCCAACGACTCGGACTGTGCAAAGTTGGTCATCGACACCAAGCGCTCAATGCGCCGTCCACGCACTCTGAATCCGTTACCCTCGGGCGTCACCGTAAAGCGATACTCATCGGCATCCGGCAACGGCCACTCAAGTAGTTCATCACGCAACGTGCGGTCGATCATCGATGGTTGTGTGGCAAGCAATGCCACAACTTGCCGAATCAATGGCTCAAGGCCGGTACGCGCTGCCGCCGATATAACGAACACTGGGCGCCCCTCAGCTTTGAACTTGGGCAAATATTCATCGAGATACACTTGTGCATCTGGAATGTCGATTTTGTTGAGCGCTATAATCTGCGGCCGCTCGGCCAACTCTGGTCGATAGTGGATCAACTCTTCGTTGATGCGCTGGTAATCCTGCCACGGATCACGCTCATCAATTGCGGCCAAGTCCACCACATGGATCAACACGCGCGTGCGCTCAATATGCCGCAAAAAGCTATGCCCCAAGCCCACGCCACGATGCGCGCCTTCGACAAGACCGGGGATGTCCGCAACTACAAATG
Organism: Chloroflexota bacterium; assembly: GCA_046300655.1. Lineage (GTDB taxonomy): Bacteria > Chloroflexota > Chloroflexia > Chloroflexales > Roseiflexaceae > UBA965. The sequence goes on from JBKCLM010000115.1 coordinate 27,813, forward strand.
TATCATCACCATACGCCACCACGCCCAAATTGGGTTGCAAGGTGGTAAATGGATAATTGGCGATTTTGGGGCGAGCCGCACTAATCGCCGCAATCAACGACGATTTGCCCGCATTCGGAAAGCCAACGAGGCCGACATCGGCCAACAACTTCAATTCAAGTTGGAGTTCAACCTTTTGGCCAGGCTCGCCCAGCTCGGCGATGCGTGGCGCTTGATTGGTCGACGTAGTAAAGTGCAGATTGCCGAGGCCACCCTTGCCACCACGCGCCGCCAGTAACTTTTGGCCGGCAGCCACAAGGTCAATCGTATACGTCTTGCCCTCGATGGTCGCCTTGGCTTGGGTGCCGAGCGGCACCTTGATAATCACATCGTGACCATCGCGGCCGTGGCGCCGGGCGGTACCACCGTTGCTCCCTGGCTCCGCCTGAAAGCGGTCCTTTTGGCGGAACTGCAACAGCGTGTTGAGGCTCGGGTCTGCCTGCAAATAAATATGCCCACCACGCCCACCATCGCCGCCGTCTGGGCCGCCACGTGGCACAAACTTCTCACGGCGCATGGTCGCCATACCATCGCCACCTGTCCCCGCCTGTAAAAAAACAGTCGCCTGATCAAAATAATCTTCGGTCATACCACCCAACATCTGATAAAAATGCCAGCGCATGCGGCGCTGGCATCAAGGCACCGAGCCGAGCAAAACATCATGGCTCGGCACATCGTTCAACTATGCTGACTTGTTCTCGTCTTTGTCTTTGCCATCCTCATCCTTGACGGCCTTGCGGAATGCGCTAATGCTACCGCCCAATGCTGAGGCAATGCCCGTGATACGGCTAGCGCCGAACAAAAGGATGATGATGACCAAAATAATAACTAGCTCGGGTACACCAAGGCTCATGACGTTGTTCTCCTTCGCCGCTACACAAATACACGCACACCGGTATTATACCCGACCATCCCCGACTGTCAACGGCGGGCCACGCGTTGATAGACCGCTTGGGTGCGCCGGGCCGTCTCAAACCACGAAAAGCGCGCTGCTTGGGCCAGACCACGCTGACGCAAATCAGCCCGCAAATCTGCATCATCCAGCACGCGCCGCATTGCCTCAGCGAGTGCGTCAACATCGTGTGGATCGACCTTTATTGCCGCATCGCCGACAATCTCGGGCAAACAACTCGCATCACTGGTAATCACCGGCGTGCCACAGGCCATCGCCTCGAGTGGCGGCATCCCAAAGCCCTCGTAGAGCGATGGGAAGACAAACGCACTCGCCGCCCCATACCACAAATGCTGCTCTTCTTGGGGGATATAGCCGACAAACTTGAGCTTGTCACCGAGTTGCAAGCGCTCAGCCTGCGCCAAAATCGGCTCGTAGAGCCAGCCCTTGCCCCCACCAATGAGTAACGGCACATCATGCGTCTTGGCGACTTGGGCATAGGCGTCCAACAAACGTGGGATGTTTTTGCGGGGCTCGAGCGTGCCTAAATAGAACAAAAAGCGAGCTGGTAAGCCATGCCGTTGACGAAAGGCCGCCAGTTCGCTTTCACTAGCGGGCACAAAACGCGCATCACACGCATTGTAGGTTACCGTCACACGATCCGCATCAACACCCAAATGGGTGACAATCTCGCGCTTGGCATGCTCTGACACGGTAAAAATATGGGCTGCGCGCTTGGCCGACACGCGAATGGCCCACGTGGTGTACATGCGATTGATGCGCCGGAATGTCTGCGGGAAGAGCAACGGGCTCAAATCATGAATCGTCACCACCGACGGCACCGGCGACAACAACGGCATCACGTTCAGCACACCATGATACAAATCAGCGCCATCCTTGGCGAGGAGTGCTGGCGCAATCAGCTGCTCCCACGGGATGCGAATGCGCGGATTAATCGTGTTAAGCAGGCTAGGACGCACCCGGAAGTTGACTGGCAAACCCAACGCTGCTGCATCGACGCCTTTGGTGGTGTAAATCGTATAGCGGTTGGTCGTGTCAATCTCTCCGAGGTGCTGGAGCAACGACTCGACGTAGTGCGACACGCCTGCCCGGCGGAAGTTGGCCGTGTGGGCTAGCAAATGCGCATTAATGGCAACATGCATAGGACTCTCACTCACTCGCCATGCGCTAGCGCGTACTCGCAAATGGCATCGAATCAAAGTGGGGAATCAAGCTAATCTCGTTACTCGGCCAATAGACGACCCATGCTTGACCGATCATGCGATCAATGGGGAGCATGCCCCACTCGCGCGAGTCACTGCTGTTCTCGCGGTTGTCACCCATGACAAAAAACGCATCTTGATTGACAAACACGGACGCATTGGCACACAAGTCGTAACTCTGACAATATGTTGGGGAACCCTGCAAATACGGCTCGGCAAGTTGTTGGCCATTGACAAACACCACACCATCACGCACTGATACCTCGTCACCCGGCAAACCAATGATGCGTTTGATGTAATCTTTGGTGATATCGTTGGGGTACTCAAAGACCACAATGTCGCCGTATTTGGGCATGCCAAAGGGATAAATCACCTTGAGCGGCGCTGATGGATCAACCAGGCGCAACGGGGCATTGATGTCGAAATGCGTATAGGCCAGTTTGTTTACCAAAATAAACTGATTTTGGTGCAATGTGGGCTCCATGCTGATGCCCTCGATGACGAAGTTTTGTAAGACCCCACGCACCAAGAAAAAGAGCAATACCACAAAGATTACCAACTCGATTAATTCACGCACATAGCGGGTTGGTTGCGCAGGAGCAGCGGGTACCGGTGCCACTTGCATGACGCTCAGCTCAAGAAATTGACGATCGGCGTCGCGTTGTTCGCTTGGTTGCATATGCAATCCCCAGCACTCTTTCGGAATGCGTTTACTTCAAATTACCGCTTGTATGATAGCATACTACGGCGTCAAATCCGATACATCACATATATCGCGGGCGCCGCACGCGACGCCCCACCCAACATCCCCACCCATCACCCCCGGCGCAACGCGATGCGCCCAGGGATGCGCCGGGTGATGGTCGGTGGGCATCGCGATGCGCCGGGTGTGATGGGTGGGGATGATGGG
>JBKCLM010000116.1:0-52109 GCA_046300655.1 Chloroflexota bacterium
CCAGCATGACCCATATCGAGGTCGATCTCGAGGATCGCATTGAGGGTGATATCACCGATGCCCTGGTGCGCCTGTCGATTGGCATCGAGGACCCCGACGATTTGATTGCCGACATCGAACAGGCCTTGATACACGTGTAATCGTCGTCGCCCACCGTAGAGACGCAGCAGTGCTGCGTCTCTACGGTGGGCGTGTCGTTTTGTCCTGCCCAAACGGTATGACCAACATATCTGTTTCGACAGGAGATTGTCCATGGCATTGTTCAGACATCGATACCGCATCGAATCCGCCCGCGCCCAATGGTGGGATTACAGTACCCCGGGCACATACTTTATCACCATCTGCACCAAACATCGCCGGCCATCACTTGGTCACATCCACGGTCAACGCATGCATCTGTCAGTGATTGGCCAGATCGCCTTGACCTGTTGGCACGAAATCCCCCGCCACCAGACTATCCCTATCACCATCGACGCATTCGCCATATTGCCCGATCACATCCATGGGTTATTGACGTTGGGATATCCGACCGACCACGCCGACCACGCCGACCACGCCGACCACGCCGACCACGCCGACCACGCCGACCACGCCGACCACGCCGACCACGCCGACCACGCCGACCACGCCGACCACGTAGAGACGCAGCAATGCTGCGTCTCTACGATGCGGCGTATCCAACCCAATTCAATCCCATCAATTATCCGCAATTATAAATCGGCGGTCACCACGTACGCCCACCAGATGGGCGCCGATTTTGCCTGGCAACCGCGGTATCACGACACGATTGTGCGCAATCCAGATGCATATCGGGGCATCCACCATTACATCACCCAAAATGTGCCTATACATACCCATCGCATCGCAATCGGATATCATCGGCGAGTGGTAAAGGCCATGGGATTATCGGGTATCATGTCATCATTGTGAAGAATCCCAATCAATAGAAAGGCAGCCACATCATGGCCGTCAAACACGCATTCGTCTGGTGGTGTCTCACCAATCGTGGCCTGAACGACATGCAAATCCTCGATGCCGGCCAACAGGCCGGCTTTGAGGGTGTCGAAATGGTCCCCGAGCAGCACTGGGCCGAGGTACGCACCCGTGGTCTGACCATGGTCTCAACCCAGGCGCATGCTTCGATTGAATCTGGGCTCAACGATGCTAGCCAACACCAACGTATCATCGACGAGACTACCGCCAAACTCGAAAAGGCCGTCAAGTGGGGCATCCCCAATCTCATCTGCTTCAGTGGTAATCGTGGCGGGCGCAACGACTTTGCCAGCATCGCCACCATCAATGAAGGCCTGGCCAAACTCGCACCGCTGGCCGAACAAGCCGGCGTCAATCTCGTGCTCGAATTGCTCAACAGCAAAGTCGATCACGCTGATTATCAATGCGATACCACACCTTTTGGCGTCGCCTGTGTGGCACCCGTCAACTCCCCGCGCATCAAATTGCTCTACGACGCCTACCACATGCAAATCATGGAGGGCGACCTCATCCGTACCGTGCAACGCTACCACCAACACTTCGGCCACTACCACATCGCCGGTAACCCGGGGCGCAACGATCCCGATGATACGCAAGAGATCCATCACCCACCGTTGATGCGTGCCATCGCCGCCACCGGCTACGATGGCTTTGTTGGGCACGAGTATCTACCACGCGGCGATGTGGCAAGCGCGTTGGTAGCGTCCCGCAAACTCCTCAACGTGTAATTAACTTGAAAGGAGACAACGATGTCTGAGTTACCAGTTGGACCATTTGCCGCAAATTGGGAATCTCTGCAACGCTACCAAGTCCCTGCCTGGTACCGTGACGGCAAATTCGGCATCTTCATCCATTGGGGTCCGTATTGTGTGCCAGCCTTCGGTAGTGAGTGGTACCCACGCAACATGTACATGCAAGGCTCAAGTGAGTACACCCACCACCTCACCACCTACGGTTCTCACGAGCAGTTCGGCTACAAAGACTTCATCCCGCTCTTCAAAGCTGAACGCTTCGACGCCAGTCAATGGGCTGAGCTCTTCGCCATCGCTGGAGCCCGCTTTGTGGTGCCGGTTGCCGAACATCACGACGGCTTTGCCATGTATGAGACAGCACTCAACCGCTGGAACGCGGTGAACATGGGGCCAAAACGCGACATCATCGGCGAGTTAGCACAAGCCATCCGACGCCATGGCATGGTGTTTGGATTGTCAAGTCACCGCGCCGAGCATTGGTTCTTCTTCGAGGAGGGGCGCAAGTTCAACAGCGACGTCAACGACACAGCCAACGCCGACTTGTATGGCCCCGCCCAACCCTCACCGGCCGATTGGCACCAACTCCACTCCGAGGAGCGCCCCGACGAGGCCTTCATTGATGATTGGATCGCTCGGTGCACCGAGCTGGTCGACAAATACCAACCCCAGCTCTTCTGGTTTGACTGGTGGATTCAGCACAAAGCCTGGGAGCCGGCCCTCCAACACTTTGCCGCCTACTACTACAACCGCGCTGCCCAGTGGGACAAGGGCGTGGCCATCAACTACAAATATGAAGCATTTGCCCAAGGGAGTGCCGTCTTTGACATTGAGCGCGGCCAAGTCACCGACATCTACCCACACTTCTGGCAAAATGACACGTCAGTCGCTAAGAACTCGTGGGGCTATACGAATGCCCAAGACTACAAGACGCCCGCTAACCTGATTAATGATTTAATTGATGTCGTCAGCAAAAACGGCGCGCTGTTGCTCAACATTGGCCCCAAGGCCGATGGCACCATCCCCGACCATGAAGTCTTTCTTCTGCACGAAATCGGCGCCTGGCTACGCGTCAATGGTGAAGCTATCTACTCCACCACACCGTGGCATATTTACGGCGAAGGGCCAACTAAGGTCGCTGACGGCGCGTTTACCGATACCGACCGCGCTGACTTCACCGGTGCTGACATCCGCTACACCTGTCACGGCGATACCCTCTATGCTATCATCATGGCCTGGCCTGGCACTCAGGCCGTACTGCCAGCCCTCAAACTGGGTAACGCATATCGTACTCGCATCACGACAATTGATTTGCTCGGGTACGATTATCCGCTTCAGTGGCACCAAACTGCCGACGCCCTCGTTGTCGACATCCCCACCAACCCCATCAGCTCATACGCTATCACCTTGCGCATTCGCTAGCTTTTCATGCCCCACCAGTGCGACGCAATCACGTCGTGCTGGTGGGGTATTGCGTTGAATGCACGGTATGATACACTCAATTCATATCGTTTTACGCAATAGTGGAATATAAGTATGCGCATTATCGACCAACACCATATCGAACTCGACGGTGAGCACATCGCCATCCGCACTGAACCACTCGGTACGCCTCCTCCAATCGTCGGCAAACCGGTTGATCGCCCGCAAGAATATGCCCTCATCGGTGATTTACTCCGCAACCACAATCAAATAGTTGTCTATGGGATGCCCGGGTGTGGTAAGACCACCCTCGTCCAACAGTACGCCCACAACCAGTCACTCCCTGGTGGTGTCCTCTGGGTCACCGTTGGACCCAACTTCTCAGCTATCACCAGCTATATCACCATGGTCGATTGGATGCTTGCAGCCCTCGACACCGAACGCCTCCCCGTTGGGTACGAGGTCGAAAGCAGTCACCTCCAAGCCGTGCTCGCACTGATGCCACCTTGTCTGGTGGTCTTCGACGACGTGCATCATACGCATAACATCGAGGATCTACGTGCCTCGTTGCCCCATCATGCCCACGTCATCATCACCACTCGCCACCAGCATATCGTCAACGAGCTCAGTATCCATACCGTCCAGGTCCGTCAATTTGATCCCGTCCAGGCCCTCGCACTCATTGCCAGCGTGCTCGAACACCCCATCCATCTGATAGACCAGTGGGAGTGGTGTCACAACCTGGCGGCAGCTGTCGCTTTTCATCCACTGGCGATTCGCCTCGTCACACGGTATCTCCGCCAACAAAGCGCACATCCACGCGATTGGCATGGGCTCGCTGATCGTATTATTCATGAATTACCGATCGACCCGTGGCAAGAACTCCTCGAGAACGACACCGTCAGCCAAGGCATTCAACCATTACTTGCGCGCAGCTTTGCAGTGCTCTCACCGATGGAGCGTCAAATCCTCTACTCAATTGCAGTCTGCGCCCCAGCCAGCGACATTAGCATCGTGTTTATCGCCCATATTTGGAATCTCGATACAACCCAGATGCGCCGCGCCATGCAAAAACTCATCGACCTCTCGCTGATTGAGCCGGGCTACAGCATCGATAGCTGGCGCCAACATATCGTATTGCGCACCTACACGCTCCTCCAGATGGCTATCCACAACGCGCACGATGTAATGCTACAGACCGTCATTCAACGCACAACCAACTGGCTCAGTACACATATCGATGCATACTCGTTCCAGCACATGCACGACGACTACCGACACATCGAATATCTCTTTGGTCAAGCACTGATGTACGATCCCGCCAATGCAGTCGCCATAGCGTATGGAATGAGTCATTATCATGACGCTACCGGGAATTATCGTGAGCAGCTCAAGTGGTCAAATCAGCTGTTGCAGTATGTCGAGCGCAACAACTACACAGATTTACTCATTGATGCCTCTATTCTCGCTGCCATGGATTTGTTTGAGATTGGGATTCATACCGGTGAACATCGGGTCGAATACTTCCAACAAGGATATGCGTTATTTCATCAAGCTAACCAGCTACGCGCCCAAGGTAACCCAGATGCCATAGACCCGCAGATCGCTAACAAGTTCGGCATTGCACTCCAAGAATATGCCACGCTCCCCAATGTGAATCGCCTGCAAATTCTCGATGATGCGGTGGCGTTATACACCCATATTCGCCATGCGCCCGGCATCGAGACAGCGCTCTACGTCAGTATCTGCCAAAACCATGCGAATACGCTCGCAGCCCGCGCCGAACATCTGCACCCCAACGGTACCTACGACTTTGAAACCGCCATTGCCGCCTGCGACGAAGGCCTCCAGTGGCTCCCCAAGACTAGCACCAGCTACCACTTTATCGGTCTACACATGACCAAAAGTAGCATCTATCAGCGCTACTCCGATATCGCCGTCGATCGCAAAGCCGAGCTCCTCACCGCAGCATATCACTCAAGTAGCGACGCATTGCACCATCTCAACGAAGTCGATGATCCTCAGCGCTATGCCCAATTCATGATGAATCGCGCCAATTTATGTACCTCATTTATCGAGGTGCCCAACGTCAATCACCACAAATACCTGTACAACGCTCTCGAGTGCATTCACGAAGCACTCAAGTACCGGACTGCCGATCGAGTCCCACTCGAGTACAGCTGGACCAAGCACAATCACGCCCACCTGATCCGTCAACTCGCCACCCTCGACGAGGTTGATCGCCATGCATTGCTCCATGATGCGCTCGACGCCAACCGCGAGGCACTGCGATTCCGCACCAAAGAGAGTGTGCCTGAGCACTTTATGCGTACCCAATATCAAGAAGCCGAGATTTGCCGCGATCTCGCCGACATTAGTCAACCCAATCAACGCATTCCCTTGCTTCATCACGGCATTGTTGCCTGTGATCAACTGCTTGAGGTCAGTGTGCAATACCCTGATTTTTGGCGGGCAGCTGCATCCGACCTCAAGTCATCGCTGTTGTACCGGCTTGCCGATGTCGTTCCTGAATCCACTTCCGTCCTGATCGACCACGCCCGTATAGCCAACGATGTAGCACTCGGCATCTATGCCCCCACCGATCATGAAGATCTCGCCGAGGTCTGGCTCAATCGAATGCACATCGAGTACATCGCCTATCAACACGGTATTGATGCCCCGACCACACTTAAGAACCTACAGTATGCCGCACAGACAGCACTCGGACACACCAAACAAGCCGCGATTCGCCAGCCGTTGTTAGCCCAAATTCATGTCGATATTGCGGCACTCCTGTTGGCGCTCCCGTATACACCATTTCAATATCAACAAGCGCTCGAAATGGCCCAAACCGGCCTAACAATCGCGCAAAGCCTGCACCACAGTCCACTCCAACTCAAAGCACAACACGTGATTGTGCAGGCCAGCAACGCCCAATAACAGACAACGGCCGGTGGGCAATTGCCCACCGGCCGTCACTAACACAAGACGAACTACGCCAACCCCAGCTCGTAGCGCACCATTTGGCGCATTGCCACGCAATCCTCGGTCGGATCAAAGGTATTTGGCTCGTGTTCAATCGAGAGTGGCCCCTTATACCCGCGCTGCTTAAGTAGTTGAATGCACCGCATAATCGGCACCACTCCTTGGCCAAACCGACAGGTATCATGTCCTCCAACCGCCAATACATCTTTGAGGTGAACCGCCAGAATGTATGGATAGAGCTCATCAATCGCATCGGCCGCATCATACCCTTGAGTCCCCCACCAACCAGTATCAATTGCAGTACCAATCCGCCCCTGACATCCATCACCAATTTGCACAAGCACGTCTGCTGGTGTTTTCTCAGCAGGATGGTTCTCAATCGCCAAATAACAGTCGTGCTCGGCGAGAATAGCTGCCACAGCCATGCGGTTTTGCGCCAACAACGGTGTTGATCCCGCCAAAATATTCATGCCCATTGCCTGTGCGGTATAACACGACTTACTAAACTCAGCCTCGGTATCACCAAAACGACCACAATAACAAAGCGGTGTCAATGCGTGGCGTTGGAGCGCAGCCTTGGCAATGTCAATGTGCTCAGGCGTCGCCCATGACCAATGCAAATGCGCATTCCAAATATCGATGTAACTATACCCCTGGGCGGCAATCAGGCCGAACAACTCGTTGATGCGCGTCGCATAGGTCTCAATTGGCCGATAATGGTTGTTGGCAGCGGTATCGCCCTGCATCCAGCCCTCGGTCATATTAAATCCCAGTTCGCGCGCCACGTAATTCGCCGTAATAAACGACAATTTCATGCCAGCTCCTTCTAGGCGTGGGCGGCCCGCAATGCCTCAAGCGCAGCCTGCGCCGATGCATGGTGATCGCCGAATATCCCCGTCTCAAGCACCACATGTCCTGTATACCCGACTTGCGTCAACGCAGCCAGTACCTCACGCAAGGGCACATCGCCGGCGCCAAGCGGCTTTTTGTTGAGCAAATCAAAGCGTGGGTTAGCCCGATTGCCCTGCACTCCACCGTCATGGGCGTATTCTTTGGCGTGCACCTGCACAATCCGCTTACCCAGCGTCTGCACATCCGCCACCGGGTTGTACCCAACTGCCATGCCGTTCGCCATGTCCCAGTACACCCCTACCGCCGGCGAGTTGACTGCGTCAACCACCGCAGCGTTCTGGGTGGCCATCAAGGTATTCTCAATCCCGAGCACCACACCAGCCTGCTCAGCGTCCGGCGCCAAGGTACGCAAATTGCGAATCAGGCGCTCCATGCCGGCGTCACCTTCAATTTCACCTTTGAAAAAAAACGGCACAAGCAAGACTTTTGCTCCAACCTCGTGGCACACCGTGATCCCCCGCCGAATCTGGAGCATCGCATCGGCCACCACGTTTGCATCAGCGCTCGCAATATTGCCGTTATTCAAAAAGTGTGCCGCCACCGACGCAATAGTGACGTCGTTGAGCCGTGCAGTTTTGGGAATCATCTCGCGCATCGTCGGGCTCAGCGTGCCACCTGGCAAGGCATCCTCCGGCCGATTCCAATCCAACTCAACACTGGCAAACCCTAACTGTGCCGCCCGAGAGAATACGCCACCGACCGATTCATTAATGACGTTCTGCATCGTTCCAAAGTGCATCGTCCTATCCTTCTATATTCACTGGGCGGCCACCCGCTTGCAACGACTCCTCAGCCGCCATGGTCACAATCAGCGTTTGTATCGCATCGGCATACGATGACCGCACCAACGATTGGTCTTTAGTGCGCACTGCCTGCAAAAACTCACCGACCTGCCGAATATAGCCGCTCTCGTCACCACGATAACTAACCGCCTGTCCGTCAATCACGCCACTCAAATCAAGATCCATCGTCAACTTCAGATACAAATCACGCCCGGTCAACTCCCACGCTGCCCCATCGGGCACCTGCGTACAACTCGTGCTGACCACACTGCCAATCCCACCGTTGGCGAAGCGCAAATTCACAATCGTGCTATCCTCAAAATCGGCAATATCATCGCCCGCCCCTTGATGGCCATAGCTCTGCACCTGTACTACCTCGCCCATCAAATAGCGCAACAAATCGAACATGTGCGTGCTTTGCTCGATAATCTGCCCACCACAAATCGAGCGCTTGCCCCACCACGGGTGATTGGTCGGCATCCGCACCATGAAACGCGCTAAGCCCATGACAATCTTGCGATCGCCAATCAACTCACGCGCCTTCGCCGCAATATCTGCATAGCGCGCCATGTACCCCACCTGGTTAATCACTCCACGGTCAACAATCGCTTGATGCGTCTGATGCACCAGATTGATATCGAGCCCAATCGGCTTGGCCACAAATACCGCAGCGCCACCGTTCACCACATCAATCACCTGATTGCCGTGGACACCCGGTGGAATCGAGATGAACACTGCATCCAACTGCTCGCGCGCCAGCATCGTCCGATAATCGGTATACCCGTTCGCTCCGGTTGCTGCCGCAACCTCAGCCACACGCACATCGTTGATGTCACACACGGCTGCAATCGGCTGACCATACTGCACCAACCCCTTGCGATAGACATCAGCAATTCCACCTATCCCAATCATTCCCACACGCATACGCCCTCCATTGGGTGTTATTCGCTTTCGATGCTCCTGGTATGCACACAGCGTAGCATATTTTTACCATCCAAAAACAACCACGCCCGCACTCGTGCATGTCATAGAGCATTATATCGCATATGTTCGTATATCCGGACATTTAAAAAAGACGCCAGCGGGTGGCTAACGTCTTTGAGTGGTGGAGCATGGGGCTGCGCTCGCTACTGCTCATCAAGCATCACGGGCGCAATCGGCGCAGGATGCGCCAACAAGGTCAAACTCGCGGCAATCACGCGACGTTGTTGTGCGGCGTCACCAGGATTACCGAGTGTGGCGCCACGACTGAGTCGCGTCATGGTGGCACGTGGCGGCGCCACAGCGACGGTTTTACTCACATTCCAACTGGTCATCACAGTAGCAATCCCTGCCACCTCAAGTGCTCGAGCAATCAGTCCCACGGACTGCGTACAGAGCGGTCATGACGGCACCAAAAAGGCCGCATCAACGCGTAAATCGTGAGCGACAGAGATAATCTGGGGAATCATCTCGTCGACCACTCGCCCCACATCAGGTTGATATCCCATAAAACTCACCACCTGTGGGGCCAGTTCGCCAATCAGACCGGCATCTTGTAGATCGAGCAGATGTGTAACGGGCACCAATACCTGTGGATCGGCATCGACAGCGGTGTGATCATAATGGTCATGGGCAAAGTGGTAGGCGCTTGGTGCGTACGGTGTATCAATCAGGCGAATCGAGTAGTCACCGAGATCGTTGGTCGCATCAAACGCTGCGTGCGCTTGGGGGATATACCCACCTGCCGAGCTAATCAACAACACACTCGCCTGTGTAACGTCAACAGCTTTACCAGCTGGAGCTGAATCAAGCGTGAGGGCCGGATACAGCTTCCAGTCGATCTGACCCGTGGCCTGATAGTGCGCCAACCAACGCTCACGATACGCGGCTACCCATGCATCACGTGTGGGGAACACTGCGTCCATAAAGCCTCCTTCAATACAAAACGCACAGGTGCTCTTGCGAGGCACACTGTGCGTCTATCACGTGGAGCCGATGGTCGGGGTTGAACCGACGACCTGCTGTTTACGAAACAGCTGCTCTACCACTGAGCTACATCGGCGACACGATTATGATAGCACAATCAATACCCGCTATGCAAATCATGCGATACCGCGATTCACTCCACGCATTGCCTCACGCCGCGCCACTGTGCTCAGCTGTGGATGGGCCGCGACAAACTGCCGAATGCGGTCCGGCTGATACTTCGCCATGTCGCGCAAGGCCCAGCCAATCGCTTTGGCCACAAAAAACTCAGCATTGGTCACATGTGGCGCACACAGCGCCAATACCAACTCCACATCATAGGCACGCTTACGACCGCGTTGATGTTGAATCGATGCCCGAATCAGCCAGCGATTGCCGCTGGCGTTCCACCGCCAGAGTGTTGCCGTGCAGTCCTCGCGCAAACACAGTGGATTGATGACATCGCTGCCCCACAAATCAACCGTATCCCACCACGGAGTATGCAACAACAAAGCCTCAGCCTGCTGCGCCACAAATGATGCATCAAGCAGATGCAACCAGTACGCGGTCATGTCAACAGCTGCATACTGAAACTCGCGCTCGGGCTCGGCACATAGTTGTCGGGCCAATACGACGACATCCTCTGCGGCGCCGACAGGGAGCTCGGCACACCACTGACGTACCACTCGACGGCGCGCGTCAGCTTTGACTCCCAAAAACGGCGCAATCTGCTTCATATAGGCGGCCATTGGCACCGCATCAGCTGGCGTAGCCACTGCCATTAATTGTTGGCGAAGTTGATTGACGGCATCCATCAGCGAATCTCGCCGACAATCAGCGCCTCAACCTGACTCCCGACCGCCAGGCGCTCCTCACCCGGAGCAATCACCAATAAGGCGTTGGCAGCCCGCATCGACAGCAACCGACTCGACCCTTGAGCGCCAGTGGTACTCGCCACCAACCGCCCATCTTGCCAGCGCACAATCGCCCGCTGATACTCGGGGCGGTCGGGTGATGGCGTAATTGACTCTGTTAGGTGCACCCACACCCGCGGTCGATCGGGCGTGGCATCGCCCATCAGGCGACGCAATGCTGGGCGCACAAACACCTCGAACGAGACCAAGGATGAGACGGGATTGCCGGGCAAGCCGAACATGATACGCTCGCCGACCGTAGCACACATCGTTGGCTTACCCGGCTTGAATGCAATCCGCCCGAAGTGCACCGTACCAATCTCGGTGAGCAACGGCTTGATGAAGTCCTTGGTGCCCATCGATACGCCACCGCTGGTAATCAACACATCGGCCTGCGTCAATCCATCCATTATTTTGCGCCGTTGGAGCGCCTGATCATCACGTGCAATCCCTAGCGAGCGGGCCTCACACCCGGCTGCCTGAATCGCCGCCATCAAGGCATGACGGTTCGAGTCACGCACGCCACCATACGGCAGGAGCTCGTCGTATTCGTAGACCTCGTCGCCCGTTGAGAGCACTGCCACCACAGGGCGGCGATAGACGGCCACCAGCGATAAGCCGATATTCGTCAGTAGCCCAACATCACCAGCTGAGATGGTGGATCCCGCCGGAATCACCACGTCGTCGAGACGCATATCACTGCCGACCGGCAACACACACTCACCGGCGCGCACACTCCCCTGATATGTCAGCACGCCATTGACCTCTTGGGTGCGCTCGACCATTACGGCAGCATCGGCGCCGGTGGGCAGAGGGGCACCGGTCATGATGCGGGTGGCCTGCCCTGGTGCCAACGCAATCCGCTCGCCACTACCCGCAGTCAACTCAGCAATCACCTGTCGTGGGCCGTCGCCGTCACTGGTACGGATGGCGTAGCCATCGACGGTAGCACGGGGCTCAGCCGGCATATCGGCTGGTGCCAACACCGTCTCGGCTAGGACACGACCAGCCGCCAGGTGTGGGGCAATCATCTCAATGCCGAGGGGCGTGCGGCTAATGTCGGATACGACCTGTAAAGCCTCGGCCACACGAACCATCGGCCATGCTGATTCTCGTTGCATTACATGCTCCAGTAACGGGCATCGCCCATAGCGTGGCTATGGGCGATGCATTCGAGTCAATCAATCGTGTTAGGCGGTAGCAGCCTCGGCCTTGCTCGCCTTAAAGTCTTGGTCGGCCAAGTACCACACGGCCTCCATGGCAGCCTTACAGCCCTCGCCGGCGGCCGTAATGGCCTGACGGTAGACATGGTCGACCACATCGCCGGCCGCAAAGATACCCGGGATGTTGGTGCGGGTGTTATGGTCAGCCTTGATATAGCCGTTTTCGTCGAGCTCGAGCAAACCGGTGAAGATCTTGGTGTTTGGCACGTGACCGATATACGGGAACACGCCCTCGGTCTCGTGCAACGTCACCTCGCCCGTCTTCAGGTTGCGAATCTTGACGCCAGTCACGCTTTGCTCACCCAAAATCTCGTCGACCGTTGAGTCCCACACGAAGCGCACTTTGGGGTTGCTAAAAGCGCGCTCTTGCAACACGGGATCAGCGCGCAAGCTATCACGACGATGCACAATCACCAATTCTTTGACATAGCGCGTCAAGAACAAGCCCTCGTCGAGTGCGCTATTACCACCACCAACGACCACCACGCGCTTATCGCGGAAGAAGAAGCCGTCACAGGTTGCACAGTACGAGACACCACGATTGGCCAACATCTCCTCACCGGGCACACCCAACTTGCGCGGTGATGCACCCGTCGACACGATGATGGTGTCGGCGGTAATCGCATCGCCATCATCGGTGTGGAGTACAAATGGATGCTGTGAGGCATCGATTGAGGTAATCAGCGTGTCGCGGTACTTGGCCCCGAAGCGCTCAGCCTGCTTCTCGATGTTATCGGCTAATTCAAAACCACCAATGCCATCGACAAACCCGGGATAATTCTCGACCTCACTGGTCGTCGCAATCAAGCCACCTGGTTGTAATCCACGAATCACGAGTGGCTCAAGGTTTGCACGAGCGGCGTACAACGCAGCGGTCAACCCAGCCGGTCCTGATCCAATAATGGCAACGCGAGTGTGCATAGTTTCCTCGATTCGTATGCGTCAAAAGGCGACTGAAACATTGATTCTTACTGATTCATATTTTAGCACAATATACCCCCCGGGCGTACCTTTTTGGTCATTTCTAACGGTATTCACATAAATGGTTTTGTGCATAGATAATCATATGGTGGATACTTTGCCTAGTGATCTTCTGCCTTTCTACGTGCTGTAATGAAGGAAGTATTTTGTAGTTCATTATTGAGTTATCAGATACGTTATACTAGACACATTACTCATCGCCATACTGTATTGAACGCATAATTATGAATGTACTACTGACGGATCTTGTATTCCCAAATAAATATTCACTGTGGCGAAATCTGGAAATAGCCTCATTTATCGAGCATGTATCTGCTGATATTTTAGTGAAGCATATCGATGAGTTTGCTGGTGTCACCTTGAACATCGATTATGAATTCTGCAACAAACACGGATTGCTTAGTGATTACAACTTTTTGATATTTAATCCCAAATATAATTATCTCAATCAATACAATAAATTAATCGATGGTACAGCATTTAATGGTGCATCGCCGTACAGCTACATACTCACCAAAAAATCAACCTTTGACATTACAGAATATGATATTGTCTATCATATTTTTCTCAACGTCTTTCAACAATTCAATCGACTTTATTCGTTTCCATTTGAGAAGCAGGTCATTCATTTATACCCAGGTGGTGGATATAATGGCACAGAGCTGGTTATTTCACCATTAGTTCATCTCATCTCGTCAAGCCCCATAACAACGACACACATTACGCAACTGCCCAACAATCAACTGCATTGTTGGCTTGGACCATTTTTGGAAAAAGATGCATGTATACCGCTTCGTGCATCGCATCTCACACAGCCAGAACTACGCATATGTTTCGCCAGTCTAGGGAGTGGCAAGGAAAAAGGTGATCAGATCTATGTAGATTTAGCTCACCACTATCATCGTACATATCCAACAGATAGTGTACGCTTTGTAGCAATAGGCAACTGCGCACCTGATCCGCTTATCACACTCTACCCATCAATGGATTATCGGTCGCTGAATCAATTTTATGCCACCAATGTAGATATATTTGTAAATCTCGAGACTGGGGTGGCATTCAATGGTTGGCCATTAGGTCTCGAAGCCGCATTACAAGGCTGTGTGCTTCTTACAACTGATAGTCGCAACCAACGACATTACTACGATCACGCCGATCAAGCCATCCTAACGTGTTCAACAATCACAGAGTTTGCAGATAGTATCCACGCACTTTTCCACAATCGGGTTTTCATGGAGTCTACGAAAGCAAGCTTTCGTACGTTTGCATCCCAATACCTATCGTACGCTGTTCAACAACAGCGTGTACTCGATTTTATTCACCAAATTCACCAAATAAACCAATCACCTGTCATAGCGCACCTAACCAATTTGCACGCAGAGCAAGCTCAGAAAAACCAATCACTAATAGCTTCTCAAGAAGCTTTACACCAACAGATCATACAATTACAAGACCAAATCGATAAACATCATATATATATTTCGCATCTTGAAGGCACGATACACAATAAAAATGAACACATAAAATACCTAGAAGAGATTGCTACACAACACGCATCATTGGTACAGTCTGTCACAAGACCCACAGATGATGCATCTGGTCGTTGGTGGCAACGATTCATAAGCCGATTGAACCGCTAAACTCGCGCATCGCGTACCTTTTATACGATCTCAAACGGTAGACCTCACATATATTTCATATCATATGTGAGGTGTATCATGTGGGTTGCTATCGCGTTTTTCATATTCATCAACGAGGTCATGCCTGCCCCCTCCAACGCACCTGAGTGGGTCGAGCTCTATAACCCCGGTCCGGACCCCATCGACATCAGTGGCTGGTACCTCGATGATGACACCGTCGGTGGTACGCAAATTATCATCCCTGCAGATACAGTTATCGCCCCTGCATCGCTTCACGTGGTAACACTGAGTAGTGCCATCCTCAACAACACGGGCGACGCAATTACCCTCTATCACATCACTGGCCAACTAATCGATCGAATTGATTTTGGCGCCATGAAAAACACCGAAAGCCTGTCACGCATGCCGGACGGTGGCACAATCATTATCAAAACACCACCATCCCCCGGGCAACGTAATAATATCTCAGTCAGTCCAACACCACTACCACCCACAGCGACACCATCAATCGTCATCACGGCAGATACGACGGCAACAACCCTTGTAGTAACCCCCACCGCACCCATCCTCCTGACTGATACACCTAGTGAGACGCGTACGATGCTACTCACAAATACCCCACAGCCCAGCAAGACGCTAAGTCCAACAATGACCGAATCACCCACATGGACTCCTAGTCCCTCCAGGACCCCGAGCGAGACCCGCTCGCCGAGTCCGACCAAAACTCCCAGCGAGACCCGCACCCCGAGTCCCTCCAGGACCCCGAGTGAGACCCGCACCCCGAGTCCCTCCAAGACCCCGAGTAAGACCCGCACCCCGAGTCCCTCCAAGACCCCATCGAATACACCGTTGGTGGCATCCACGCGTACAGCATCATTAACCCGCACAGCTAGCCCTACCAAAACCTCAAGTCGTACGCGCACGCCACGCCCGAGCAAGACACCACGCCTCACGCATACGCCCAAAAGCACCCGAACGCCGAGTCTCACCAAAACACCACGGCCCACACGGACGCCACTCCAGGGTGTCACCACACGCGGTATGCAAAGCAGCAATCAACCTCCGGCGACCACGCCTATCATCGACATTACTGGTCAGGCACATGCGCCGCAACTCATAGTCTGCCCACCACCTCCAAGCACGCTCGACCACTGGGCGCTGACTGCAAATGGCCACCATATCACACTGCCCAATAGTCGAGCGTGTGTCATTGTCGATCTCCCTGCCGACCCACCGCCACACTGGCAGCTCGCCAATCCGCACGGACTCGTGGTGGCGTCAATCGATGTATTTGCCCGGTACTGCGCCCACGATATGAGCAACTGTCAACCAAGCCCGACCACGGCCCAACAGGTATTTCGTGTTGAGTATCAACGACCGCAGATGACGCCGATACGCGCCACAGCAACGCCACACCCCACGGATACTGCCGAGATTGCGCCGATACAGACGAAACACAATCATGCACCGAGCGCAGCGCCATCGACTGTGCCCCTCGGAATGCTCCTAATGCTCGGCGGTTGGATTGCCCTCAAGCTACTTGCCCGACCAGCGCCCGACGTGCTATACTCTGAGGCAGACGAGGATGCGGCGAGTAGTGCTGATTCACTGTCCAGCGAGTCGAGGAAGGTGTGAGCTCGACCAGGTCGTCACCACGAACGGCACCGCGGAGTCTGACAACTAACACAAGAGGGATCGAGCCAATCGCTCGATAACTGGGGTGGAACCGCGCACGTACTGCGTCCCCAGGCGAGATTCGTTTCGCCTGGGGTTTTTGTATACCCTAGGCCCACACTGGAGGGTACTTTATGCCAGCTGCATCTCTTGAGCAACTCGCATCACTCTGCAAACGCCGTGGCTTCATCTATCCGAGTTCTGACATCTACGGCGGCCTGCAAGGCGTGTTTGACTACGGTCCATTGGGGGTTGAGCTCAAAAACAACATCATCAATTCATGGTGGAGTACCAACGTCTACGCCCGCGATGACATGGAAGGGCTCGACGCCTCGATTTTGATGAATCGCTTGGTGTGGAAGTACTCGGGCCACGAAGAGACCTTCAACGACCCACTCGTTGACTGTCGTCAATGCAAAGGGCGCTGGCGCGCCGACCACATCAAGGGCAAATGCCCTAGCTGTGGCTCAAGCGATTTGACCGAGCCCCGCCCGTTCAACATGATGTTCAAGACGGCCATCGGGCCAGTGGCAGATAGCGATTCATTTGCCTATCTGCGCCCCGAGACGGCCCAAGGTATCTTTGCCAATTTCGGCAATGTGTTGGCCACCACCAGCCGCAAATTGCCGTTCGGTATCGCCCAGGTCGGCAAGGCGTTTCGTAACGAGATTAACCCGCGCAACTTCTTGTTCCGCGTGCGTGAGTTTGAGCAGATGGAGATTGAGTTCTTTGTCATGCCCGGCACCGACGAAGAGTGGCACGACCGCTGGCTCGAAGACCGCTTGAGCTGGTGGGAGTCCATCGGCGTACCACGGAGCAAGATTCAAATCTACGACGTACCCAAGGATGGTCTCGCACACTACTCGAAGCGCACCTACGACCTGATGTACGACTACCCGACCTTGGGTTACGAGGAGATCGAGGGTATCGCCAGCCGGAGCGACTACGATCTCGGCTCACACTCACGCGACCAGGAGAACCTGGGGTTGAGCGCCAAGGTCTCACCCAACCGCGACAGCGTGGCCAAGTTGACCTACTACGACCAAGCCAACAACCGGCATGTGGTGCCGTTCGTGATTGAGCCGTCGGCCGGCGTCGGGCGCTGCTTCTTGGCCGTCTTGTCCGAGGCGTATGACGAACAGTTGGTCAAAGAGCCGGCCGCCGACAAAGTCGAGGCCGTGCGCGGGGCGCTCGAGTCATTCGCCAAGTCAGTCGGGCGCAACGACAAAATGAGCGACGAGCAGCGCGATGCCATCATGGCCCAGGCCGAGCATATCGGTGCTGACTTAGCCCACAACTTGCCCCAAATCGAGCAACTGTTGGCCATGCCTGGAGCCGACGGTATCGAGGTAGGCAAGAAGTTGCGCGGCGTAGCTCAGCCCGTCGTCGACGAGTTTTATCGCACGGTCTTGCACCTCAAGCCGCATTTGGCGCCAACCAAAGTTGCCGTGTTCCCACTCAAGCGCAACCACGACGGGCTGGTCAGCATGGCCAAGGGCATCCGTAGCGATCTGCAGATGAACGCCAACATGCGTACCGTGTACGATGATACCGGCGCCATCGGCAAGCTCTACCGCCGCCAAGATGAGATCGGCACGCCGTTCTGTGTGACCGTCGACTTCGAGTCACTCGAGAACGGTACCGTCACCGTACGTGACCGCGACAGCATGCAACAAGAGCGCATTCTGGCCAAGGAACTCGAACAGTACGTCCGCGAGAAATCACGCTAATTACCCGTTCAACGCGGAGGAGCGCAGACACATCTGCGCTCCTGCACCATCACGAGGTCAGCATGCCAACCATCACCTGCCCACACTGTCATCACCTTACGCCAACTCCACAGCCTGACGGCGCCTGAATGGTGCGCTGGATGTGCCCGCAGTGTGCGCGGCTGGTGATTGCTCACCCCGACCAGTGTTGTGTCTTTTGTGCGTATGCCGATATCGATTGTCACGGTCAACCAACCGGTAACGCCTGATGAGGTCTGATTTTATGGCCAAAACAACGACCCTGACCTGTCCACATTGTGGCCATGTGTCACAAGAGACGATGCGTTCGACCGATCAGGTCGAACGCGCGATTCGTTGCTTTGCATGTGACACGATGATTGAAGCTCCAGCCGATGCCCACTGTGTCTGGTGCGCCTACGCCGATCCAGCCTGCCCAATTATCCAGAACCAAGCCAGCTGTAACCCGGTGATTATTCCACCCGCCCGATAGCAGTGCAATGCGGTAGCACATCTGGCAGGTGAGATTATTTCAAATACATTTTAACTATTCAAATCAATTTGAAATAATTTTGCACAAGGTATGGCACATCACTCCAACACGTTGGGCAACAAAATCTCGCTCAACCGCCAAGAGAGGCCATCACGACGAAGAAGAAGTGTCGTCGCGCTTTGGGTATCGGCGTTGGTAATGGTCACACCGAAGGTATCGAGCGACTGATAGCCCATTGATACGGTTGTATTGGCGGATGTGGATGATGATTGCGTCGCATTCTGATCGAGCACATCGGTCATCGGGTCGCCGTTGAGTACGGCAATCAGGCCCTCAGGGGTAACGATGGCATCAAGGAGCAACTCGATGATTTTGCTGCCGAAGGCGGCGCCGAGCAGACCCATGGCGTCATCCTCCGTGGACTGAGACATTTCGTTGGCGAGCATGGCAGTCAACTGGGTATTGAGGCTCTCACGCACCGCCACAAAATCGATGTACTCGGCGAGCGTCTTGCCATCGCGCGCTTGGGCTGCCGCTTGCATCTGCGCGACGGTGAGATACGGCGTTGCCACCACATAGCCCAGCAACAAGACAAGCACAGCGACCACGCCAACAAGAATGACACGGATATTCATGATATGGTACTCCTTTCGGCTGTATCATACCATATGCACGTAAATATGGCACATCATTCCACCTCAGCACATGTGTCATTGCGTGTGACATCCAAAGCGCAGGAACTTTGCGGATACTACCCGAGCTGCCTAGCCGTATCGAGCATGGTGGCAAACCGGGCGTGCTTGGCTTTTAAATAGCGAATATACTGCTCGAGCATGGCCATCCGTGAGCCACGGCCGATGATTTGAGGATGCATCAGCACGGTCAAAATGCCGCCATCGATATGTGCATCCATCCAATCAAACTCCTGTTGCCAGATTGAGAGCACCGATTGCGGATTGGCGGTGCCGTTGCGATATGGCGAAAAATTGAACTGGAAGTGCACCCAATCGTCGAACTCGTAACTGGTCGGGAGCTCCCACAGCCGGGCCTCACGACCGCGCACCAACGGCTCCTCGCGACTGACCCTATCACCGATACGCGGTCGGTATGGGCGGTAGTCGTCACCTTTGAAGCTCGAGTCATAGACAAAACCGTACTCCTCGAGCAACAGCAACGTCTGATCGGAGTGCTCCCCCGGGCCACGGTACCCCTTGGGCGTCACGCCAAACGTGGCCAGTGCCGCCAAAGCCCGCTCAAAATCACGGCGCTCAGCATCAGGCGACAACTCGGCCGGCGCTACATGGTTGTATGAGTGATGCGCCAGCTCGTGGCCGTCGGCCACAATGGCAGCCACCTCGTCGGGGAATGATTCACAGGTATGCCCTGGCACAAAGAAGGTCGCTGGTAGCTGATACTGCCGCAACAACGCCAAAATGCGCGGCACACCCACGCGAGCGCCGTATTCGCCACGATGCAACATGTTGGCCGACGTGTGCTCGTAACTAAACCAAACCGATAAGGCATCAAAATCAAAGCTCAAACAAATGGTTGAGTTGGGCATGATGGCTCCATGAATAGACATGGCGAGTGTGCACGTATTGTATGCGATTTCGGCGTCATTACCCGACGCTATCATCGTCACTTGACAAGTCAAATTTCACACCGTATTATATTATCTATAAATCCTAGTGATTTAATATACTTTATCAACCATGACGACATGGTTTTCTTTTGAAGTATATTACCTACTAAATCAATGGGATTTATCATGTATTAAATATAATGAAAGGCAAGACGTATGCAAAATGCATGGCAAAAGCTGATATGGGCAATCATGATTGTGGTGTTGGTTGGTTGTAGTGCACAACCCACAGCAGCACCTGCGACCACGGACGAGCTGAGTGGCACGATCTCGGTATCGGGGGCATTTGCGTTATACCCGATGATGACGGTATGGGCAGAGGAATTCCAAAAAATACACCCGAACGTGACATTTGACGTGCAAGGCGGTGGGGCTGGCAAGGGCATGACGGACGCGTTGAGTGGGGCAGTCGACATCGGCATGATCTCACGCGCCATCAAGCCCGAGGAAGAGGAGCAGGGGGCATTTTGGGTGAAGGTGACCGAAGATGCAGTGTATGCCGTCATTAGTGCAGATAATCCAGTCGCCGACAAAATTATTGCACAGGGCATCAGTCAAGAGACGATTGCCAAGATTTATGTGACGGGCGAGATTACCACATGGGGCGAGGTTGTCGGCGACCCAAGCATTACTGATCCCATAAATGTATACACGCGATCAGATGCGAGTGGCGCTGCCGAGATGTGGGCCAAGTTTGGTGGTGGCAAGGTACAAGATGACCTCAAGGGTGTTGGCGTCAACAGTGAGCCAGCCATGGTCGATACCGTCATCAAGGATCCACTCGGGATTGGCTATAGCAATCTCAACAGCGTGTATGACCCGAGTACGGGTGGATTTGTGACTGGTGCGATTGTGCCGCCACTCGACATCAATAAGAATGGCCAAGCCGATAGCAACGAATACTACGAGACCAAAGAAGAGGCCCTCCAAGTCGTAGCCGATGGCATTTATCCATCACCACCGGCGCGCGATGAGCATTTGGCCACCAAAGGCAAGCCGACTGGATTGGTGCTGACATTCATCGAGTGGATTTTGACGGATGGTCAGCAATATCTTGCTCCTGCGGGATATGTACCGCTGACCAGTGAAGAGCAACAAGCATCGCTCGAGAAGTTGAAGTAAGCGCATGACACCGTTTGACATGCATACCGGTGCCGGTCGTGACACACGACCGGCAACCGCACGCAATCGGCAGGATGCCACCGCGCAACGCTGGTCGTTGCGCATCACGTTGATACCGCTGATTGTGCTCGGATTTGTGGCCATCGCATTGGTGGTCAGGGCCTGGCCGATTATGCGCACATACCCACTCATGGAGTTATTATTCGGCACGGTGTGGAAGCCAAGCAGTGGGCTGTTTGGTTTATGGCCATTTATTGCCGGGACATTGTGGGTCACCTGGGTAGGCGTACTATTGGCCGTACCCCCAAGCATACTAACGGCTATTTACATTGCAGAATACACCCATACACGGACACGCCTGATTATCAAGCCAGTCCTGGATGTACTTGCCTCAATCCCGCCAGTTGTCTACGGCGTATGGGGATTGCTTGCCGTGGTGCCGTTTGTCGAGGAAGTCCTGGCACCAACGCTATCGACCGCTTTCGGCATTCTCCCGTTATTTGCGATCAATCAACCTACAGGATTTGGCGTGCTTGCGGGTGGAATTGTGCTGGCCGTCATGATTACGCCATTGATGATTGCCATTCTGTATGAAATCCTGCACACCGTGCCCAATGATTTGCGCCAAGCCTCACTGGCGGTCGGCGCTACCCGCTGGGAGACGATTTGGTTGGTCTTCATCCCGCATATTGCACCCGGTATTATTGCCGCAATCGTGCTCGGGGCATCGCGCGCATTTGGCGAGACGATTGCGGTGTTGATGGTGGTGGGGAATGTGCCGCAGGCGCCGACATCGTTGTTCGACACGGCATACCCGTTGCCAGCGTTGATTGCGAATAACTATGGTGAGATGATGTCGATTCCGCTGTACGACGCGGCGTTACTGATGGTCGCGCTTGTCCTGCTGGTGGTCGTATTTATCTTCAATCTGGTGGCGATGATGATTTTGCGGCGTTTTGTCCGCTAGCAGGCGAGCATATCATGCAACGTTTTTGGATGACACGGCGCAACATTGGCGAATGGGTGATGAAACGACTGATGCAGGGAGCACTCATCTTCGTCATGACCACGCTAGGGTTGATTTTGTGGACGATTATCTCACGCGGGCTACCGTCCCTGACATGGGAGATGCTGAGTCAAACGCCCAAAGGTGGGTTTTATATGGGCAAGGGTGGTGGGGTGCTCAACGCCATCCTCGGATCGATCTATATCGGACTCGGCAGTACGTTGCTGGCGCTGATGATAAGTTTGCCGATTGCACTTGCCCTCAACACCTATGTACAACAGACCCGCTGGCAAGAGCGGATTCGCTTGATGTTGGACGTGTTGTGGGGGATTCCCTCGATTGTGTATGGTGCGTTTGGTTTTACGGTGATGCTGACGTTCGGGTTGCGGGCATCGTTGTTGGCAGGGATTGTCATTGTGGCGTTGGTGATTTTGCCGATTATGATTCGCGCCATGGACGAGGTATTACGGCGTATGCCGGCCGACCTGACGCAGGCAGCGCTGGCGCTAGGCACGACACGCTTTGAGGTGGCACGCGATGTGGTCATGCGACAGATGTTGCCGGGGCTAGTCACGGCAGTCTTGTTGGGGTTCGGGCGTGGGATTGGCGATGCGGCCTCGGTGTTATTTACGGCCGGGTATACAGATCGCATGCCGACGTCATTGTTTGCACCAACCGCAACTCTACCTCTGGCCGTATTGTTCCAACTGAGTACGCCGTTTGAGGCGGTACGCGAGCGTGGCTATGCATCGGCATTTATTTTGACGATATTGGTGTTTATGGTGAGCATCGGAGCGCGGTGGCTTTCGCATGTGCTGTCACGATACACGATTAAGTAGGAACTAGGAGGCTTCATGGATGCACATATTTCGGTGCAACAACTCCATGTGTGGTATGGCACGCAAGCGGCCTTATCCGCGATATCGGTGGACATTCCGCGGCACGGTATCACGGTCATTATGGGACCGTCGGGGTGTGGCAAAACGACGTTGCTCAAGAGTTTTAATCGCTTTTTGGAGCTCAACGACACGACGCGTGTGAGTGGCACGGTGGCAGTTGACGGGCACGATATTTATGCGCCTGGGGTTGATGTGACGGCGGTACGCAAGCGCGTAGGATTATTGGCACAGCGACCAACCGCACTGCCGATGTCGATTTTCGAGAATGTGGCCTACGGGATTCGCATTCACCAGCCGCATCTCGATAAACAGGCGATTGCTGGGCAGGTGCAACATTACCTCGAGGTAGCCGGGTTGTGGCACGAGGTGGCGCAACGGCTCGATGCACCGGCCACGGCGTTGTCGATCGGGCAGCAACAACGGCTCTGTTTGGCGCGCGGATTGGCCGTCGAGCCCGAGATTATTTTGGGGGACGAGCCGACATCCGCGCTCGACCCGATTTCGTCGCGGCATATCGAACAGAAACTGCTTGAGCTCAAACAACGCTACACCACGGTCATCGTCACGCACACGTTGCGCCAAGCAAAACGACTGGCAGATTACGTCATATTCATGTATCTGGGCGAAATCGTCGAAGCCGGGCCAGCGCAGGAACTCTTTGCCAATCCACAACAAGAACGCACCAAAGAATACCTCGCCGGCGTGTTTTAGGCGCAGTAAAGCCCCCTCTCGGTTCATCGCCGAGAGGGGGCTTTGGTATTGATTAGCCGAGACGCTCAAGCTCATCAAGCAAGGTGCCAAAGCGGTCCATGGCGGCCTGCACGGGGGCAGGTGAGGCCATATCGACGCCGGCGCCGCGCAACAAGTCGATGGACGACTTGGATGAGCCGCCGCTGAGGAAGCCGAGATAGTTCTTGACGGCGGCGCTGTCGCCCTGCTGCACCTTGTCGGCCAATGCCAAGGCGGCCGAGATGCCGGTGGCGTACTGATAAACGTAGAAGTTGTAGTAGAAGTGCGGGATGCGCGACCACTCGAGGCCAATCTCGTCGTCGAGGGTCACGGCTGGGCCGTGGTAGCGCTTGACCATGTCGTAGTAGCGCTCGGTCAGGCCATCGGCGGTCAATGGCTCGTCCTGCTCCGAGCGGGTGTGCATGTCGAGCTCGAACTCAGCGAACATGGTCTGACGAATCATGGTGCGCCGAATGTCCTCGATTTGCTGGAGCACCAAGTGGCGACGCAAGGCGGCGTCATCGCGGGTTTGGAGCAAGTGTGAGACAAGCAAGGCCTCGTTGAGGGTTGAGGCGACCTCGGCGACGAAGATGGTGTAGTCGCCGTAGTGGTAGGGCTGCGTTTTGCGCGTGAAGAATGAGTGCATCGAGTGACCCAACTCGTGCGCCAAAGTGAAGACGTCGTCGAGGCGGTTTTGGTAGTTGAGCAAAATATACGGCGCGGTGGTATAGGAGCCGGTGCTATAGGCGCCACTGCGCTTGCCCTTGTTCTCGTAGACATCGATCCAGCGTGACTCGTAGCAGCTGCTCAAAGCGGTCTGGTACTCGTCGCCGAGTGGTTGCAAGGCGGCCTGCACCATGCGGTAGCCGTCGTGGTAGTCGACGGTCAACTCGGTGCCGGCATGGATGGGGGAGTAGAGGTCGTAGATGTGGAGAGTGTCGAGCTTCATCAGGCGCTTGCGCAACTCCATGTAGCGATGGAGTTTGGGCAGATTGGCCTGAACGGTTGACACCAGATTGTGATAGACAGCAACCGGGATGTCGTTGGGGGCCAGCGCGGCCTCGACGGCTGAGTTATAGCCGCGCACACGGGCATTGATGACGTTGCTGCGGACGCCGTTGGAGAGAATCATCGCCAGCGTGTTGCGATGGGCCTTGTAAGTCTGGTAGTAGGTCTTGAACGTGTCGCGACGCACGCGGCGGTCGTTGCTCTCGAGGTACTTACCGTAGCGGCCGTGTGAAAGCGCAACGTCGTTGCCTTGTTCATCCTTGATGCTGCCGAACTCCATGTCGGTGTTGTTGAGCACACCGAAGATCTGGTAGGGCGCACTGGCCATCTCGCCGGTTTGGGCCAGAATACCCTCGACCTCGGCAGTGCGGGTGTGGGCACGATTGCGCAACAACACATCGAAGTAGTAGGCGTACTTGCTCAACTCGGCATGACTCGAGAGCCAGCCACGGAAGGTTGGCTCGTCGATGGCCAGAATCTCGGGCTCGATGAAGGCCACGGCGGCTTGGGCCTTGGCGACCATGGCTTGGGCACGGGCGTTGAGCGCTTGACCGGCGGCATCGCCCGAGTCGGAGTCGTAGCGACAGTGGGCGTAGATGTAGAGCTGGTGGGCGGTCTTCATCAACTCCTCGCGGGCCTTGATGGCTGCAACGACGCTATCGGCGCTCTGCCCGACCTTACCCTCGTGGGCGGCCACGCGGGCAATCAGGGCGTCGACCTGGGTCAACTCACGCTCCCAGGCGGAATCGTCGGCATACATCAACGTCAAATCCCAGGTATCGGCCTGTTTGGCCTGGCTACGACTGGGGACTTCTTGTGTCGTCATGACCACACTCTCCTCTGAATCAGATTATTGGGGCGAAGGGGCGACGGCGGCCCAATCGATGCGCACCATCAGGCGGCGCATCTGCCCGAGCAGGGGACCGCGTTGCCCACGATAGTCGAGGGCATCGGGGACAAACTCGGGGCCGCGTAAAGTTATTTCAATCGTACTCGTTTTGGCGAGCACAGGCAAGTCAAATTGCTCAACCCACACCTCACGCCGATTGGCGGCGAACGTACCGAGCAGTTGGTTGCCGTACCAGACCTCAATTGGGCCACGCGGTCGCACGTCAGTAGGCCAGGCACGGCCATCCACCTGTATGAGTAGTTGTTGGACGAAGCCATCAGCGCCCTGCGGAAAGCGTAGCCGTGCGCCACTACCACACCAACGCAATCGCGCGTCGAGCGCGGAATCGTACTCACTGGCGTAACAGCCGTCGATATAGCCCAAATCAAGGTCATCACCGACATCGATGCGCTGGGTCGGCGCCGGACTCAACCAGGTATAACTCCAACTGACCGGATTGCGTTGTTCGACGGGTGTCGAGCCGAACAGGGCGCGGGCATCATCGATTTGGCCGAGCGAGCGCCACATATCAGCCCGGACAATCTCAACCTCGATTTGCTCACTCGTGGCTGGCAATGTATCAAGGGCGGCTTGGGCATCGCCGGCACGTTGCAACACGAGTGCCTGTCCGACCGCATCATATGGGAGTGGTAACGGTAACGGCAACGCAGTATCGCCGGTAACCGGTTGTTGCAACAGCGTGGCAAATGCATCCCGATTGGCGCGTAATTCCTGGGCACGGGTGGTCAAATCGTAACAAAACCAGATGGACGGTGACGGCCCGAAAAACGACGGCGGCACGACCGCGGTTACATGCGCAAAGGGTGTTGCCGCAAGTGACCAGAGTACGAGTGCGCTGGCCCCAGCCACACCAGCACCTGGCGTGAGCCATGCACGCCAGCGTTTTTGCCATAAAAAGACGAGCGTGATAGCTGCCAAGATGGCAATCATCGGCAACAAAATCAGGCGAAAGCGCGTAATGCTAAACAGCACGGCGCCGAGAAGTACCGGTACAACCACCCAGATGACGAGCAACCACCACTGATCGGCAGGCACGGTACGGCGACTGACCCAGACACCGAGGACTGCCGGAATGAGCAACGCCAAGTACCAGACATCGTCGAGCCACAACAGCATGTCGGCATAGGTCTGCGAGACGTTGCCGATGGTGAAGCCTTTGGTGAAGCGCTCGGCACTCGAATAGCGGATTTGCCAGAACGAGACGAACTCGGCGGGGATGCGGGCCACAAAGGCTGATGGGTTGGTTTGGATGAGACACAGCGCCTCAGCGGTCATGGCCGACTGCCGAGCGCCTTGGGTCGGCAACACGCCTGGATGGGGGGCACAGGTAGTTGCTGGCGCAGACTTGGTAGATTGACTCAGCGCATCGACAAAGCGATCTGTCTGCGCGCCAGCTTGATTGCCGTACACCGAGGCATTGGCACTCAAAAGCAGATTGTAGGCGCCACTGGTATCGACGATGATGGTGCCACCAAAGGTACGACTTGCATACAGACTCCATGGGAGCACCATCAGCACCGCAGTGATGCACAACAGCACTGTATCGCGCCAGCGGTGCGTCGGCGCAGTCGCCCAGACCCATACGGCGAGCAGGGGCAAAAAGACGAGCGCGAGAGTGCGGGTCAGCATCGCCAGACCGATGCACACACCCATCAGAATCAGTACGCCACGACGGTAGCGCGTGGTGGCGACGATGAGGGCGAGCCACAGCAACACCAAAAAGAAGGTCAGAAAGAGCGTTTCGGAGAGCAGCGTTTGACTGGCCGTGGCCAATGGCAGATTGCTGGCCATCAACATGCTGGCCACAATTGGCACGGCGGGTTGGAGTGGGACCAAGCGGTTGGTGATGACCCAGACCAAGACGATATGACTGAGTGAGAGGATGATTTGGCTGATATAGACCCAATACTCGTTGCCACCGATAAACAGGTGGGCGGCGACGAAGAGTGGGTAGAGCGGGGCACGGGTCCAGTAATAGTCGAGGTACCAGGCAAAACCACGCCCATACGACAGCCAAGTGGCAGCCGCAAGGTACTCACCCTCATCGGAGATGAGGCCGATACGCGGCAACTCACCCCACAACACCACGCGGAGCACCACTGCACTCACCAACGCGAGCACGAGCCAGATTCGAGGTGGGGAGGATTGCATGCCAACTCCTTATGGAATACCGACTACGAGCGCAAATGGTACACTGAACACGTGAGATTGTTACGAGAGATGATGCGCATGTCGATGCTACGAGCCACACACATAAGTCACTCATATGATACTACGCTGGCGGTCAACGATTGCACGCTCAGCGTTGATACGGCACAGCGAATCGCAATTATTGGGCCATCAGGATGTGGCAAAAGCACCTTGTTGCGCATCATCGCAGGGCTTGAACCTGGGCACACAGGGAGTATTTGGTATCGGGATCGGGATATTACCAAATTAGCAGCGCATCAACGCGGGATTGGTTTGATGTTTCAAGAGCATGCGCTCTTTCCGCATATGACGGTAACTGCCAATGTCGCATACGGATTACACGGCCAACCAAAGAGCGCGATTCGTACGCGCGTCACACAACTCCTCGAGTTAATGGGAATCATACATTTGGCGGAGCGACTGCCTGAGCAACTCTCGGGGGGCGAGCGACAGCGCGTGGCGCTTGCGCGCAGTTTGGCACCCAAACCGGAACTACTGCTCCTCGACGAACCGTTTGCGTCGCTCGACCGCATTCGGCGCGACTTTTTGCTGGACGAGGTGCCACCATTGCTTGAACAAGAGCGGGTGGCCGCAATTTATGTGACGCACGATGCTCTCGAGGCCTGTCGCTTTGCAACCCAGATTGTGGTGATGCGCGCGGGCCAGATTATCCGTCAGGATACGCCGCAACAGTTGTATCATTCACCACAGAGTGCCTTTGTGGCCACATTGCTGGGGATGCGCACGCCACTGGCGTTGCAACCGCACACAGCAGGATGTAGGACGGCATTTGGGGTAATCCCATTGACACCACCACGCGCCGGAATGCGGTTGTTGATTCACCCCGAGGCTGGTATCCCGTTGGGTAATCAACCACAAATTTTGCTGGAGGGGCAAGTAGTAGCATCAACCTTTCGGCCGCCATGGTGGCGAATCACGTTGCAGAGCGACGACGGGCAGTCAGCGATTGAGTGTGATGTGGCGATACCAGATCCACCAGTCGTGGGTGAGATGTGCGAGGTCGCCGTACGACTGAGCGCCATGAGCTTTGTGGCAGACGACGTATAATACGCATACACCGAGCAATACAAGGAGGGGCAGATGCGCGTTGGTTTGGTACAAATCAATTCACAAGAAGATCGCCAGCACAATGTGGCGCGGGCGCTGGAGTTGGTTGACGAAGCCGTCGCCCAAGGGGCGCAGTTTGTGGCGATGCCAGAGTGTGTGAACTACCTCGGGCGCGGCGAGTTCCATCCGGCCAACGCCGAGACGCTGAGTGGCCTGACAGCCACCGCATTTGCGGCAGCCGCCAAGCGTCATGGTATTTGGTTGCACGGCGGGTCAATCCTCGAGGTGACAAACACACCGGGCAAGCACTACAACACCAACATTGTGTTTGACCCGAACGGCAATCAAGTGGCCGTCTACCGCAAAATTCACCTGTTTGATGTCGATATTGCCCCGGGTAGCTACCGCGAGTCAGACACCTACTTGCCGGGCGACCAGATTGTGACCACTGACATGAATGGAGTCACGCTGGGGTTGAGCATTTGTTACGACGTCCGGTTCCCCGAGTTGTACCGCTTATTGGCTCTCGCTGGTGCCAAAATCATCACGGTGCCGGCCGCTTTCACCGCCTTTACGGGCAAAGATCACTGGGAGGTCTTGTTGCGCGCACGGGCTATCGAGAACCAGGCCTACGTGCTGGCACCAGCACAATGGGGCGAGCATCCAGTGGGGCGCCACTGCTACGGTCGGAGCATGATTATCAATCCGTGGGGCACCGTGATGGCCACTGCACCGGATGGTGAGGGCGTAATTGTGGCCAATCTTGACATGAAAGAACTTGAGCGCTTGCGCAAGAGCGTGCCATCATTGGCGAATCGGCGACCACAGATCTACAAATGGTAAACAAAAAACGGGCTGGGCGATGTTATCGCCCAGCCCGTGACAACACGCCTACCCCATGCGCAACACAATCTTGCCCGCACCCATGTTGTTCTGATAGGTACGAATGCCCGCAGCAGCCTGATCAAGTGTATACGTGGCCAACACCTCGGTAGTCATGGCCTGGGCCAGCGCCCCTTGGATGTCAATCATGGCACGGACCACACGCGTCATGCCATAGTGGCGAATCCACTCGGTCAACCAAAACCCCTCAACCACACGATTACCGAACAAGAGCGTGCCGACGTCGACCTGCACGGGCTCGAGCGATAGCGCGCCGTACACGAGCACCCGCGCTCCACCCGGGAGCGCCTTGAGCATAGCGCCAGTCATCGTGCCAGCCACTGCGTCAAACCCGATGCCTGCCTGATGTGCCCGACAAGCGGCAGCAAGCTGCTCTGCAAAGTGTTCATCGCTACTCACTACCACGGCGCTTGCGCCGAGTGCTTTGAGGGCACCAACCTGGCTTGGCTGCCGGACAATGGCAACACTTTTCAACCCCCGCGCTGTCGCCGTACGAATCATCATGCGACCAAGCGCACTGTTGGCAGCATTCAACAAGACCCCACGATGCTTGTCACGTAAAGCGCGATCGATGAGCGCCCAGGCGGTGAGTGGATTGACTAACATCATGGCGCCTTGTTCATCGCTAATCGCATGGCGCAACGGGAATACCTGAACCGCACTGGCAATCGTATACTCGGCCCACGTGCCAAAGTTCCCTTGGGTGGCTAACGCCACACGCCGCCCCACCCAGATCTTGCCCAAGCCAGGTCCAGCAGCCACCACTGTGCCACACCCCTCAAATCCGGGAGTAGTGGGTGGCTCACGGCGCACGCCATAACGCCCACGCAAAAACATCAAGTCTGATGGGTTTACTGCAGCAGTATGCATTTTGACGAGCACTTGGCCGGCCCGTGGTTGCGGCGTAGCCATCTCGCGCACAAACAACCCTTCAGGACCATCAAAGGATTCAAGTTGGAGTGCACGCATCGTTGTTGGAATCATCTGTTATCCTTCAGTCGCTCTGATTGCTACGCCAAAATTGTTTGACTGCGGTGACAAATTGCTCGGGCACTTCGTCTTGCACGGCCATCCCGGCATCGAGCACACTGCCTTGTGACTGTGGTAATGCGGCCGTAAATGCTGACATACGCATCACTGGCGTGGTATTGGCATAGCGCCCCCATACCACCTGAATCGGTACCGTAATCTGACGAATCACGGGGCGCAAATCACAGTTGAGCAAGCCCGAGACAAAACAAATTGGTGCCCAACGCGCACCAGGTTGATGACCAGTGCGGTAGTACATGTCACGCATCATACGATCACATGCATCGGGATTGGCGTACGTCATGCTCCCCAAAAAGTAGTCCATGCTCCGTCGACTCACCAACGCCCGAAAGATGCCGGCACCGAGGGGCCCAGCCAACAGCTGATACCCTATACCTGGCACAGATGGCACCACCAAATCCTCGAGTCCAGTAGGACACACCACGGTAATCTGCTTGAATAATGCCGGTTCTTGGGCGGCAGCAGTCAGCACATAGGCCGAACTCAACGACACAACGATGACCGTCACTGGCGTGGCTAGACTGCGTGCCACGTCACGAATCAGCTCAACGTACAAATCGGCGGTGTAGAGCTGTTTTGGTCGATCTGAATCACCAAAACCAAGCAAATCGAGCGCAACGACACGATGCGTCTCTGCCAACATGCGAAAGGGATTGCGCATCTCGTGCGCTGACGCTGCCGCGTTAATACTATGAATTAACAGTACCGTGGGGCCTTCACCGGTCTCATGAAGTGCAATACGGTGACCACGCCACGTCATAAACCGTGGTGCAACACCGAGTAACGCCATTGGGGTTGATGACATCATCACACCTCCTGTTGATTTGCACACATACACCAACAATAAACTCGTTGTATCAAAACTTTACCATAATCACTTGTGCGTACCGCACTCCCACATGAGGAATTGATGAACACGACAAATCACATCGGCAATTGTGCATCGTAATAGCGCTGAAGCCAGGCTAATCCATCGGCCACATCGCTAAACTCGCCATCAAGTTGGGCTTCGTAGGCGGCGTGTAATAGTGCACCCACACGCTTACCAGGGGCGACGCCGAGGGCCAATACATGTTCACCACGCACCAAGGCGACGGGTTTTTCATCGACAACCTGGAGTTGTTGGGCAAGTGCCATCACCTCGGCACCGTGATGGCGCACTGGCAACGGTGGACTCCCACCGCCATCGGCATGCGTCAGACGACTCCACAAATCAATGTCGGTGGGATGGAGTCGAGCGGCTAACCGGCGTACCATCCGTGGCGAGACTTGTGCCCCAAAGACGGCCATATGCTCACGTACTAACGCTTTGACTGGCTCCACAAAGCGCTCAGGCGCATTGATTAACGCCAAGAACGCCTCGGTGTATGGAACACCCTCGGTGGCATGTCCAGGACTGATAATGCGCCCCTCACTGACGCTCGTAGTGTACGGCTTGCCGAGATCATGACACAATGCAGCTAGTAACAAGGTGATGCGTTGCTCCTCGCCCAGATCGGCCCCTGTCACCACGGCGTGCTGACAGACAAACCCTGTGTGGGTCCACACATCGCCTTCAGGGTGGTAAATCGGGTCTTGGGGACAAGAGACCAACGGCACCAACATGGGGTATGCCGGCAACCAGCCGCACTGTTGCAACACACGCAGTCCCTGACGTGGGTAATCGGCTAACGCCCAACGTCGCCATTCGTTCCAAACCCGATCAGGAGTGAGCTGTGATGCATGTGGCAGTAGTTGCGCTGCCACGGCGGCGGTCGCCGGATGCACACCAAAATCCATCTGGGCGGCCAAGCGCATCAGACGCAGTACGCGTACTGGGTCCTCACCGAAATGGTCATCATTGATGTGGCGCAAGAGACGATGATCGATGTCGGCCATGCCACCCTGTGGATCATGCAACACGCCGTCTGGCGTCAGCACCAACGCATTGATGGTCAAATCACGGTACTGGGTTGATTCAACAACATCTGCGTGTGATGTCACGCTGACGTCGAGCCAGCCCCAATCGGTGTGCAGGCGCACAATCGGCTTATCAGTCCCGACGACGCCATGACTCTGCATATCGCTGAGCGTGGCGGCCACATCGTCAATGGCAACACCAACCACCTCAATGTCGATTTCGTTGTATGGACGTTGCAACACAATATTGCGCAATGCCCCGCCAACGATGCGCCATTGCCACCCCTTGGCGTCAAAGCGCTGTCGAATCGGATACAATTGCTGCCATATGTGCTGTGTCTGCCAATCGACCATGGTTGCTCTCTTTGATGGAATTTGTATGCAATAATTCTATACGAGTAATCGATTTATTTATCGATTGTTTGATTACATGACTAATTTGCGTATACTACTCATGTAGTCATGTACGTATGACACAAGGAGAACACACAACATGAGTAACGGAATCACGATGTACACGACTGCGTGGTGTTCAGATTGCCGCGTAGCCAAGCGCGTATTTGCCGCCGAGAACATCACCTACACCGAGATCGACATCGAGAAAGAGCCAAGTGCGGTTGAGATTGTGCGCAAGCTGAATAACGGTAACCAATCAGTGCCCACAATCGTATTCCCTGACGGTTCGATTTTGGTGGAACCATCAGCAGCGGTCCTCAAAGCCAAAATCGCTGAGATGGCACAGTAGTTTCGTTGGTGATAGTGGCGGCCGGTGTGAAGCACACCGGCCGCCCTTCTTTATTAGAGGACTGGCATGACCTCAATAATCTGATCATGGCCTGGCCCAACCGACACCATCGAGACTTGCGCGCCACACAGCTCAGCAAGGCGATTGACATAGGCTTGGGCGTTGGCTGGCAAATCAGCCCACGTGCGAACCCCTTGTGTGGGGCTCAACCACCCCGGCATCACCTCGTACACAGGCTCAACCTCGGCGTACGTCTCGGGCTGACTGGGCGGATGGTTGATGAGTTGCCCGTTGTGACGATAGCCGACACAAATCGAAATCTCGGCGACTTCGTCGAGCACGTCCAATTTGGTAATTGCCAAGCGATCAATACCATTGAGGCGCGTGGCATAGCGGGCGGCTACCGCATCGAACCAGCCAACGCGACGCAAGCGTCCCGTGGTGGTACCGACCTCGGCCCACGGCTTGCCCATTTGGCGCAAGGCATCAGCCGCAACGCCGTCGACCTCGCTGGGGAATGGCCCTGAGCCAACGCGGGTGGCGTACGCTTTAAAGACGCCCATGACGTGGTCGATCTCGCTGGGCGCAATCCCGGCGCCTTGACTGGCTCCGGCAATGCCGGGCTGTGATGACGTCACAAACGGATACGTACCATGGTCGATGTCAAGTAGGACACCTTGCGCACCTTCGAGCAGAATCGATTGGTTTGACTCAAGTGCATGTTGCACATCGGGGTAGACGTCGGCAATGTATGGCGCAAGACGTTGGCCATAGGCAACATACTCGCGGTAGATTGTCTCAAAATCAAGTGGCTCAGCTTGATAATACGTGGTCAGCAGGCGATTTTTGATGGTAAGCACAGCAGTAAGACGTTCGCGGAACAACGCAGGGTCGCGCAAATCGGCCACCCGAATACCAATGCGGGCCATTTTGTCAGCGTAGGCAGGACCGATACCGCGCCCAGTGGTGCCGATTTTGGCGTCACCTTTGAGCGCTTCATCGAAGCGATCTTGCATGGCGTGATAGGGCATAATGACGTGGGCACGATCGCTAATACGCAGGTTATCAACAACAATACCACGGGCGGTCAGGCCATCAAGTTCGCCCAAAAAGTGCTTGGGGTCGATGACCGTGCCATTGCCGACGATGTTTAACGTGGCTGGCTCAAAAATGCCGGCGGGGACCATGTGCAACTTGAAGGTGCCATGGCGATTCACCACGGTATGACCGGCGTTGTTACCGCCACCATAGCGAATCACGGTTTGTGCGCGGGCGGCCAAAATATCAACAATATGCCCTTTGCCCTCGTCGCCCCACTGGGCACCTACCACTGCTACCACTGCCATGGTCGTATCCTTCCACTCCAAATCAACCTGGTTACTGTCTTATACCATCTTGCACACACAAAAAAACCATGCGTGCAGGTTGACGACACGCAATGTAGTAGTAATATTATACGGTAACTTGAAAGGAAGGCTATGGACGTCGTCGATATTGCACTCATTACCATTGTGCTACAACTGATTTTTCTTGAGGGAATTCTCTCAATCGACAATGCGGCGGTACTTGGAGCCATGGTGGCCCATCTACCGAATGACAAACCGATTCCATGGCCCAAACAACTCCAGTTCCTCGAAGGCTGGGGGCAACGTGTGCTTGGTAATCAACGCGATGCAGCGCTCAAAGTCGGCTTACTCGGTGCATATGTCGGTCGCGGATTAATGCTCGTGTTGGCAGGATGGATCATTCAGTTCCCCTGGCTCCGTGTGGCTGGTGCAGGTTATTTGATTTATCTGGCCGTCCACCATTTCGGACAGCAGTTTCATCAGCAGCAGCTGGCTGAAGAGGGGAATGTCGGGCGCCTGTCGACGAGTGGGTTCTGGGCCACCGTTGGTGCTCTTGAACTCGCCGATTTGGCCTTTAGCATCGACAATGTCATCGCCGCTGTAGCCCTCTCTGACAAACTCTGGATTGTCATGTTGGGCGTGGCCATCGGTATCGTGTTAATGCGCTTTGCGGCCGGCATCTTTAGTCGCTTGATTGCCTGGGAGCCGGCATTTGAGGCGAGTGCGTTCTTACTCTTGCTCGTGATCGGCGGTGAGTTACTCTTGCATACCTACGCACATATCGAATTTACCGAGATTCAACAATTCGGTATCTCGTTGAGTGTCCTCATCGGTACCATCGTGATTGCGCGTTCACCGTTACGCAAACCGGTCGTCACCTTGCTCTGGCCGATTCGCTGGCTGTTCTACATCATTGCCAGTGCCGTCGACTGGGTCATGCACATCATCACTTGGCCATTCCGTCGTGGCCAAAACGCCTCATAAACCACAAAAACGGGCGGTGCGCTGATATACCTCAGCGCACCGCCCGTTTTTTGTATCTAATTTAGGCCATCTGCTGATAGCCGGGCACCGTCAAGAACTCGACGAACTCTGGGGTCAGCACCAGTTGGTCAAGCAAGGCCACCGCTTGGTCGAGACGAGGGCCAGCAAGGCGACTCTGCAGGGCGGCAACTTCTTCGTCACGAATCAGGCGATAGAGGGCGGCATCGACCGGACGGCCATCGTTGAGAATGGCACCATGGTGGAGCCACTGCCAAATCTGCGAGCGTGAAATCTCGGCGGTGGCCACATCCTCCATCAAGTAGTTGATGGCTACGGCGCCACGCCCACCAAACCAAGCCTCGATATACTGCAACGCCACGCTGATGTTGTTGCGTAAGCCGGCCTCAGTAATCTCACCAGTGGGAATCGTCAACAAATCGGCGGCCGTAATCGACACCCGTGGCACGCGGCTAATCTGGTTATCACCGCTAAAGGCCGCATTGAAGACCTCTTGCACGGCTGTCACCAAACCTGGGTGGGCGACCCATGCGCCGTCGAACCCTTGATTTGCCTCGCGCTCTTTGTCGGCACGTACATTGACCAGCGCACGCTCATTGGCAGCAATATCATCGCGACGTGGGATGATGGCCGACATGCCGCCCATCGCATGGGCACCACGCTTGTGACAGGTGGCAGCGACTAATTCGGCGGCTGAACGCAAGAAATGCACGCCCATCGTTACCTGGGCACGATCGGGCAACACGAAGTCGTCACGGTGATTGAAGGCCTTGATGAAGCTATAGATGTAATCCCAGCGCCCATGATTGAGACCGCTTGAGTGATTGCGCAACTCATACAAAATCTCATCCATCTCAAACGCTGCCAAGATGTGCTCAATCAAGACGGTGGCGCGAATACTCCCTTGGGGCACGCCGAGCCGCTCTTGGGCATAGACGAAGATGTCGTTCCACAAGCGAGCCTCTAGGTGGTGCTGCAATTTGGGCAAATAAAAATACGGACCGCTGCCGCGCGCCAAGAGCTCTTTGGCGTTGTGGAAGAAGTAGAGGCCGAAATCGAACATGCCGCCCGAAATCGGCTTGCCGTTGTAGGTGACATGCTTCTCGTCGAGATGCCAGCCACGGGCACGCACAGCCAACACGGCCGTCTTGTCGTTGAGGCGATACTCTTTGCCATCGGTGACGAGTTCGATCGTGCGCCGAATGGCGTCGCGCAAGTTGATTTGGCCTTGTACGACGTTGTCCCACAATGGCGCATTGGCATCTTCGAAGTCAGCCATGAAGACCTGGGCGCCCGAGTTAAGCGCATTGATGACCATCTTGCGGTCTACGGGGCCGGTAATCTCAGTGCGGCGATTGCGGAAATCCGCCGGTGCTGGGGTGACCTGCCAGTCGCCGGCACGAATGTGGGCAGTTGCTGGATCAAAATCGGGTAAGCGTCCGGCTTTGAGCTCATCCCAGCGTTGCTGACGGCGCTTGAGCAACTCTTGGCGACGGGGCTCAAATCGCTCAACTAACTCGGCGACAAACGCTAACGCCGTGGGTGTCAAGATTTCGCTGTATTCGGGGCGCAGCGGTCCAGTAATTACTAATCCCGTCATCGGAATGACCTTTCTCCACTTAATTACTCGTCAATCATAATCGCCATGTTGAGCCGTATCCCGAGCTCACGAAATGACTCAACCCATGTGGCCGACACTGGGTGACCACGCTCAGCCGATGCGACCATGGCGCGATAATCACGTTGCCAGACCACATTATAGTTGTTTTGGACCATCCATAAATCAACATCGTAGGGAGCGGCAATCCGCACCAAATCAAGCGCCACATTGACAAACTCACAGTGACACGGTGCCTCAATCAAATGCGCTGACAAGCGTTGAATGGCTTGCGATACATGATACCCGACGACAGCTGCATCAAGTACTACCCCTGATTGATCGGCATTTTGCATTAATGCGAGCACCTCTGAAGCTGCGGGTATTGGTTTTGCCAATGCGTTACGGATATCGTTGTGCAAGGCCATGGCTGCGGCAACTTGCAACTCGCGCGGGAGCGTCATCTCCATTCGATCCAAAAAGCGCATCACACTGGCATGCGCAAAATACATGTCGTGGTATTGCTGTTGGACCTGCGTAATCACGCTGTTGAGCATGGTGCGCATGATACTGCGTTGTTCGGGGCGAAAAATCGAGCGCAACGAATATTCAAACTGCCCTAACTCGATATACATGGCGCGTTCAATTTCGTCTTTGCGTTGTAACTGTACTGCCTGAGTGACATTTTGGAGCAGACGTTGATAGCGCTCTGGGGCAGGGCGTACTCCCCCCGACAACACCTCATTCCCCGCAAATACCACACCGTACACAAATCGCTGTTGTTCACCCGTCATGATTGACGTCACTTGTGATACGCCGATTGCAACCGACATATCGGCTATCTTCCACCGCTGTTGTGACTCACGGTTGACCCGATGTAGATAGACGATTTCAACAGGAGTTGTATCAAATACCGCCGTCAGCGCATCGTGGGCACACACGTCAGCGAGTGACAAAACATGCGATTTAACCTGTTCGGTATAGAGTTTAGCTGCCGTCACGCCAGTGTTACCGACTACGCGCTCGAGTTGTTCGTGGAACCCCTCCTCAATGTCAAGGCCCATCACCTGTTGCGCAAGCTGCATCATACGAGCCGCATATCGCAACACCTGGATTGTCTCGATGCCAGCCACGTCATTGAAGAACCAGGCACAACTGGTAAAACTCTGCATCAACTGGCGTTGAAGCTCGAGCAAACCAAGGGCTGGCCAACGCTCATTCGTCCGTCCATGCATACGCATGAACGCAGTAATATTGGCCTCACTCGGGTCGTTGATGATGGCGATATAGGCGTCACGCGCTTGCCATGGTTGTGCAAAATAGCGCATTGCCTGTTGTTCCCACTGGCGATCAACTGCATCGCGCGCCCAATCAAGCGCAGTGCGCAACGGTCCACGCCAGGCCTGGTTCCACCCAGGCTGACCGCCCGTGTGACAGCCACAATCACTGCGCCAGCGTTCGACACCGTGGGCGCAACTCCACGAACTCTGCTCCACAATGCGCACCTCGTGCGTCGGCGGATGAAGCTCAAGATACTCACCATAGACGGTGATGCGAGCTAATTTGTTGGTATGGATGTGATGGATTGCATAGGCCAATGCCATCTCGCCATGCCGATGATGATGGCCGTAGGTCTCGCCATCTGTCGCAACATGCGCGAGACGTGATTGATCGCCATCATCGAGACCGGTCAACAGCGCATTGGCAAGCGATTCACCACGCTGGAGCATCCCTTGGAATGCAATCGCTTGCGAGACACCACCATTATAAAAGAACACGGCGATCTCACGCCCCGATGGTAATTTGACCAAATACGGCATGGTTGTATCGACGCCCTGCCAGTATCGTTCATTCCACTCACTTGCTCCGAGTGGGCGCACTGCGGCCGCTTGATGTGGTGCAAGAATCGTGTACTTTATGCCGTGCTCTGCCAAAGCCTCGAGTGAATCGGTACACACCGCAGCCTCGGCCAGCCACATGCCCTCGGGCTGGCGCCCGTAATGATGCACAAAGTCCGCTACGCCCCAGGCGACTTGCGTACGGCGATCGCGAGGCGTAGCGAGTGGCATAATCAAGTGCCCATAAACTTGGGCAATAGCAGGACCATGCCCACCAAAACGTTGACGCCCCTCGTGATCGGCAGCAATGATACCTTCATAGGTAATACGATCGTGTTGCGCCAACCAGCGCATCAGCGTTGGTCCGACATTAAAGCTCATCCATGAGTAGTTGTTGACAATATGTTGGATTCGCCCTTGGGCATCAAGGATACGCGCTGCCGTATTGGGTGCATAGCACTCGGCTGCGATACGCGCATTCCAGTCGTTATAGGGGGCAGCACTTGGCTGCGGGTCAATTGCATCGATCCACGGGTTTTCACGTGGGGGTTGATAAAAGTGCCCATGCACACAAACAAAACGTGTCACGCCACCGGTTCCTTAATAGATAGGCTGGCTGAGGATCCCCTCAGCCAGGTACACCACAAACATTATTCAGTTGGTGCCAGATAGACGGTCGCAAGCGGCGGTAACGTCATCACAATCGAGGCTGGCATGCCGTGACATGGCACATCCTCGCTCACAAGATGGGTCATCGCGCCACTGCCACCGTATTTGGTATCGTCGGTATTGCAAAGAACCTGCCAGTTGCCGTGCGTTGGCACACCAATCCGGTAATGATAACGCGGCACCGGGGTGAAATTACCGGCAATCACCACATTCCGCGTCCCCTCATAGCCACGCCGCAAGATTGACACGATGCTTTGATCGGCGTCATCGCAGGCAATCCAGTGGAATCCCCACGGATCAAAATCAAGTTGGTGTAAGGCAGGCTCAGTGACATGCAAACGATTCAGGTCACTGACAAGGTGCTGAACGCCACGATGCATTGGGTCATCAAGCAAATACCAATCGAGATCGCGCTCATAACTCCATTCGCGCCACTGCCCGATTTCACCACCCATAAACAGGAGCTTTTTGCCGGATTGCGCATACATGTAGCCATACAACAGACGCAAGTTAGCGAATTGTTGCCAGCGGTCGCCGGGCATTTTGGCGAGCAATGCGCCCTTGCCGTGGACAACTTCATCATGTGACAAGGCCAACGTAAAGTTCTCACTTGCCGAATAAATCGAACGGAACGTCAGCATATTGTGATGGTAGCGCCGATGCACAGGATCTTGACTCATGTACTTGAGCGTATCGTGCATCCAACCCATATCCCACTTCATATTAAAGCCGAGTCCACCCATATCAGTCGGGCGCGAGACCATCGGCCACGCTGTGGACTCCTCAGCAATCACGAC
Source organism: Chloroflexota bacterium (assembly GCA_046300655.1). Taxonomy (GTDB): domain Bacteria; phylum Chloroflexota; class Chloroflexia; order Chloroflexales; family Roseiflexaceae; genus UBA965. The sequence goes on from JBKCLM010000116.1 coordinate 40,863, forward strand.
TACGCCCCGATGACGCCGATGTACCTCTTCGTTGAGGCGGCGCAATACCACGATGGCATCGATGTTCTCACGGCCGCCATAGGCATTAGGGATCCACTCGCCCTCTTTACGCGAATAATCGAGATAAAGCATTGAGGCCACGGCATCGACACGCAACCCATCGATGTGGTAGCGCTCGAGCCACGACATAGCACTACTAATCAAAAAGCTCCGCACCTCGTGGCGACCATAATTGAAGATGTAACTGCCCCAATCGGGGTGGTACCCCTGACGCGGGTCCGAATGCTCATACAAGTGCGTGCCGTCAAACAAGGCCAACCCGTGGCCGTCCACGGCGAAGTGCGACGGTACCCAGTCGAGGATGATGCCGATGCCGGCCTGATGCAAATAATCCACAAACTCCATGAAGTCATGTGGCGTGCCAAAACGACTCGTCGGCGCATACAATCCAACCGTCTGGTACCCCCATGACCCATCAAACGGGTACTCCATGATTGGCAACAACTCAATATGGGTATAGCCCATCTTGTTGGCATACTCAGCCAACTTGCGGGCCGCATCATAATAGCCAAGCCACGACCCATCCGGATTGCGCATCCATGAGCCAAGATGTACCTCGTAGATACTCATTGGCGCATGATTGACGTCATAGTGGGCGCGTTTGGCCATCCAGGCATCATCACGCCAGGTATGGGTCGACAAATCAACCACGACCGATCCGGTACGCGGGCGGACCTCCGCAGCAGCCCCACAGGGATCGGCCTTTTCGAGCCAAGTGCCTGCTTGAGTCTCAATCGCATATTTGTAGCATGTGCCGACCATCACGTGTGGCACAAAGTTGGCCCAGATGCCTGAATTCCCCTGGGGATATAGGTGCGTACTCCCTCGGTTCCAGCCATTAAAATCAGCGACAACCGAGACCTGACGGGCGCTCGGCGCCCACACGGCAAAGTGCACGCCGTGTACACCATCTTTGATGCACGGGATTGCGCCGAGCTTTTCGTGCAAAGCAAAATGAGAACCCTCATTAAATAGGTAGAGGTCATCGCTCGTGAGTAGGGTATGACCTGACAATGAAACGGGCATGCCTCCTCCTTCTGACGCAGTGATTACCGAGAGACGACGGCATCGCGGATGGCCGCATAGAATGGATCCTGGTCTGCTACTGCCTGCAAATCAGCAATACCTGCCGGATTGCGAGGCTCAAGCAGTGTGTTTGCCCAGCCGCGCAAGAACTGTGCACTTGCTAGTGTGCTATCTTGTTCGAGGGCAATAGTAGTAAATCCTACCACATTCCACACAACTGCATCAACAAAGCCATCAGCAGCCGTATTTGTAAAGAGCGGCCCGGCAGAATTAATCAACTCGTTAGCATCATAAGTACGCATCATCGCAACGGCCGCATCATAATCACCATAAAAAATTGCCGCCAACAACGGATACGGATCCTCTCGAGTTGGGCGACGCAAGTCAATCATACGCTCAATTAACGCTACATTCCACTTGTCTTGTGGTGTAGTTGGTGGGGTGATTTTTGTGAGTTGTCCTGCTGCGTCCTTGTAGCGTTGCACACGGGCATACTCAATTGCACGTTGGAGCGTCGCATCTGGTGAATCTTGGAGTTGTTGCGCAACAAATCCAGTCCCATCCCAGGCATACACCGTCTCACCATTAATACGCACACCACAGGCATAACAAAACACGTAATAATCGGTGCTATCAGCGATTAAATCCACTTGACCATCGTTATTCGCATCAGCCATCGTCAGCGTTCCACCACCCGCATCAGATTCCACCTGTAACTCAACCTTGAGTGTTTTCCCATCAAATGAAAATACTTTGGCAAAGCTACTGTGCGCCCCAATACCACCATTGACCACAAAAAAGGATTTATCGGCGACAGCAATTGGGATAAGCTCTAGTTTGCTGATGTATTCATCGGTAAACTCATATGTGGCAACCGGTGTAAAATCACTCCCTGATTTTTCGTAGATGGTCAACGGATGTGGATCGTCCATATTCTCCATCATGCCCAATGTGATGCCGGCAACATAGCGATCGAGTAAGCCAAGCACTGCTGTCTCACCTTGGAGTGAATTCGACAACCCTGACGCATCTGGGGTCGCAGTCGCTGGCATTTTGGCAATCATTGTCGCTGCAATGGCTGTTGCATCAGCTGAATCGACATTACTCGGCGTCGATGTGGGCATCATAAAGCGCGTGGGCGAAGGTTGTCTGGTCTCTACTGCTGTTGGTGCGGTACTCTCTCCTGCCTCACCGCTCATGGGTGTCACTGTCGCACCCGTATCAGCCGGCACGGATGTCGCACTCCCCGGTGCAACTGCTGCAGGTGCAGCACAACTCACCACAAGCCCCCACCCAAGAATGATGCTTACTACCCGCTGCCACATGATGACGCTCCCTTTTTGTATTGGGTGGTTTATAATTCCGTGCTTTCCTATATTCTACTACACACTATCGCAACAACACATTTATGGACATGCATCCATCATCGGTACCCACATCAAATTCGTCAACGTGGTCACTGGATAGGGATATTCAAGCGGGAACTCACCATCTGGCGTGATTAACACGCCCTCTATTCCCCCTGCGACGCGCAAATCAAACGCCACCGAGCCGTCAACACCGATGCGCACTGCCGCAATCTGCCCCGCTACACGGGCAACGCTTTTGACATCATTAACCGTAAAAAACTGCTGATACTGCCACGTACCACTCTGCTGATCCGGATTGACCACCACCACATACCGGCCTGTAAACGGCACCCCCTCAATCACCGGATTCGCCTCTATCATCCATTCACCACTGACATCGGCACCGTTCGTGGCACAGCGCACTCCAGCAAACATGAACACGGCACCTGGCATATCAGCCTGCCGAAAGCGCCACCCAGTCGCAACTTGAGGCGCCATGAGCACCGGGGTGGCGGTAGCCGTGACCACAATAGGGGTATCCGTCACTCCCGCGGTTGCTGACGCAGGAGCTGGTGGTGCCCCTGCACTTGCGTCGCTCACCGTGACTGGTGTTGGCGTGTATCCGACCGCATCAACCGGCGTATATGTCGAAGCAGACAATGCGATAGTCTCCGCTGTGGCATATGGTGTCGCTGGTGTGTGTGCTGACGGTGGAGCACTACACGCACTCAATAGTGCCACTATGGCAATCCAGATGTACCGCACCATCGCCCACTCCTTTTACAGCCACAACGCAATAACCCAACCAATCACATACAAGATGCCGAAGCGCATATGCAACACGGCTGTTTGACGCAACACGGGATGCAACTTGGCTGCCTCGACCTCGGTCGCTGCAATCTGCATCAAGCGCCATGCGAGCGGGAGCATCACCGTGGTAATTAATGTGGGCCACGGCACCACGCCCATCCCAATCAGCACCCACTGACTAACAAACGTACCTCCAACGAGGAGATAATACTCAATGCGGGCGCCCGCACGGCCAAACACGGTCGCCAGCGTGCGTTTGTTATTGAGTCGATCAGTGTCGATGTCGCGCAAGTTGTTGGCGTGCAAAATCGCCGCCACCACAAATGCCACCGGCAACGAGGCCCAAATTGCCGCCCACGACACATCGGGGATCTGCAAAAAGTACGAGCCAAGCACCATCACCGGCCCCATGAAGATGAACACCGCCAACTCACCCAGTCCGACATAGGCCAGCGCAAACGGCCCAGCCGTATAAAAATAGCCGACTGCAACGCTAAACAAGCCTAACCAGAAGATGAACGGACCGCTGACGGATACCAGATACAAACCGATGGCAGAGCCCACAGCGAAGGCGATAATCCCGGCCCAAAAAATCTGATTCGGTGTTAACTCACCACGAAGCAATGCACCACCAGTCCCTTTGACAGCGGCGGTATCCGTCCCTTTGCGGTAGTCGTAATAGTCGTTCATCAAGTTGGTACCACCTTGAATGGCAATTGATCCAATCAAGGCCAAGAGCAGGTACCACCAATTCAACGCTATCGATTGGGCCGCGATCGCGGCACCCAACAACACGGGGATGATGGCGGCGGTGTAACTCCACGGACGCACCGCATTCCACCACGTACGCACTAACGGCATTCGCGACTCCTTGATTGCATGACGCCACGGCACCACCAATCGTTCAACTTCATCGAGGACTAACGTAATCAACCAGCCGAGTACGGCAATCACACACACCGCCGCCATCATATCCGCGATGGCGTAGAGCTCGTACGACTGCCAGATGCGATAGCCGATACCATCGCTGGCGCCCACAAATTCGACGCCGACAATTAATGTCAGGGCAAAGCCCATCGCAAGCTTCCAGCCCTCGACAATCGCCGGCAAACTCGCAGGAAAAGCCACGGTGCGCACCATCGTACGCTGATTCGCGCCAAACACCTTGGCCGCCTCAAAATAGCGCTGATCAATCTGCAACACGCCGCCGATGGTATGAATCACCACCATCAAAAAGACGCTGACCGCCACCGTCACTACCTTGCTAACCTCGCCGATACCCAATACCACAATAATCAGCGGCAACAAGGCGATTTTGGGCACGGGATAGAGCATGGTGGCGAGTGGGCGCACCAGCAGTAGTACGGTGCGATTGAGGCCACTCCAAATGCCGAGGAGGGTAGCAGGGATGGCCCCGAGCAAAAACCCGAGCAGAATGCGTTGGCCACTAATCAGCACATCGGCGAGCATGCTCCCGTCCCGTAGAGAGTTCCACAACTCGACCACTACCTCGCTCGGCGGTGGCACAAAAACGCGATTGAGCAACCCAGTTGCAACCGCAGTCTCCCACAGCACTACTAGGAGCAACGGTGAAAGGAGCGATAACCAGCGATTACTTGGCATCACAAGACTCCTTCGTGCATTTGGGCCGAGACCTCGGTCTTGATTTGTTGCCAGATTTGATCAAACGCCGCATGGAACTCGGGCAGTGTCCGGAGCTGATCGGCACGACGCCCCCCCGCAAAATTCGGCGTAATGTCAGCCACAATTCGGCCCGGGCGCGACGACATGACAATCACGCGGTCTGCGACAATCAGCGCCTCGTCAATGGCATGCGTAACAAACAGCATCGTGCCACACAAGCCTTGCGCACGTAAATCGCCGAGTAACTCTTGCATCAACAGGCGCGTCTGGGCATCGAGCGCCGCAAACGGCTCATCGAGCAACAGGATATCCGGGTTGGTGGCCAAGGCACGGGCTAACCCCACGCGTTGTTGCATGCCGCCCGACAACTGGTGCGGGTAGGCGTCAATGAAGCGCTGTAAGCCCATGCGCTCACACCACTCACGCGCTGTCGCACGACATTGTTGTGGCGAGGCACCGCGCACCATCAAGCCGTAGCTAATATTGTCGGCAACCGACATCCACGGGAATAGCAGGCCTTGCTGGAACACCATGGCTAAGCGGGTCTCGGGGGCAACGACTAGCTGCCCTTGGCCCGGCTTTTCGAGACCTGCGAGGACGCGCAACAACGTCGTCTTGCCACAACCACTCGGCCCGACAATGCTCACCGCCTGGTTACGCGGAATATCAAGCGATACGTTGGCCAAGGCCTGTACCCCGTTCGGGTAAGTCAAAGTAATTTGCGCAAAACGCACCATCACAGATTGGCTCATGGCGATTCCTACCTATCGCTAAAACACGGCGGCGGCGCATGATGCATACGCCGCCGTTCAACCATGATATTCGCTTGTGCGAACCTCAATTAGTTGAGGCTGGCCACTAATTCCGTGTTAATCAAGGTATTAACATCCAAATTGGTTTCATACTCAAGGACACCACGTTTGCGGAAGTAGTTCTGCAACGTCTCAAGATTTGCCACCGGAATAGTACCTGACGCATCATACTGCGCTGGTGATGCACGCATCACGACATCGGCTGGGACTTTGGTGTACTTCTCGATTATTGTAGCAATTTCGGGCGACATATAATCACCCTGCAAATCGCCACACGCCTTGAGATATGCCCGCATAAAGGCCTGGGCAGTCGCTTTGTCGTTCAACAATGGCTCACCCATATAGAGATATGTGGCAAAGAAGCCATTGATAAAGTCGTTCGACAACAAAGCAACCTCGCCTTTGTCGCTGGCAATCGTGGCCAACGGCTCACCGAGAATAGCGGCATCGATTGAATTGCTAGCCAGTGCAGCTGGCACATCCTTGAATGGCACCGTCACCAACTCCACATCCTCGACACGCAACCCACCTTGACCAAGAGCCTCGCTCAACCAATACTCGGTGGCGGCGCCAGTAGCATTAATGGCAACTTTCTTGCCTTTGAGGTCGGCGATTTTGGTAATTTCGTCAACGCGCTTCGCGCTAATGACGAGTGGGCTGGTGAGTGGGGCTTTCTCGCTATGCATAGGAGCAACAATCGAGAACTTGACACCACGGGCAGCAGCATTAAACAATCCGGCACCAGCGCCACCGAGCGCCACATCAAAGTTACCGGCAGCCAACTGCACCACAGGGTCACTACCACCCTGCACTGGGGTTGACTCGATGGTGATGCCCTCAGCGGCAAAGTAGCCACGCTCGATGCCGACATATAATGGGGCATAAATCATCACCGGCACATAGCCAATTCGGAGTATCTTGGTGGTTCCTGCGTCGTCGGCTGCAGGAGCAGCTGGAGTGGCGCCACAGGCAGCCAACACAAACAACGCCATTACGACTAACATCAGCCGTTTCATCTCTTTTTCCTCCACATACGCACCGACTCAGTGCGCTGATGCCTACATAGTAACAGATTTCACGAATAATACACAACAATTCGTAACCCACCGTCATACAGCGCGTATCGACGCAATTTTTGACAATTCTCTATAGGGTTGTCTACAATGAAATGCATTCACCCTAAATGCCTCCGTCTGTGATTATTGAGCACACAAAACATATGACAACCATACCGCTTTCACAACCACATTTACCGGTAATTGCCGCGTGTGCCAAAGCATTGGCGAGCGATCAGCCATTTCATACACGGATTGAACATGTATTTGTGTTGTTGCGCACCATTCTCAATTATCATGATGCACGATTAACCTACTGGCGAAGCAACAATCAGACCGATCAAATTCATATTTATTCGAGTAGTGCCTGGAGTACGCCATGGGACGACACATCGCTCCAAGCAACGTTATTGAACCAGCAGCCAACCACCAAACAGATTAGCGTGGATGTAACCCAATCCAATGAGGAGGTCACCACCTATCAACTCGTCGTCAACGGCATCCCAATTACCTGGAACGACCATATCTGGGGCGTACTCGAGTTCCGTACCAACCCCGAGGAATCATTAACACCTCAAGAGCAAGGCACCATTGTGGCGCTGTTGCCGTTTTTGGCAGCCGAGATCGAGATTGCCAGCACGCGCCCACTCCCAGTCGAGCCAATTGAAGAGCAGACCAGCATCGTCCCAGCAGCATCGACCCAAGACGCCATCGTGATTGCCACGGCCACCCACGACCTCGCGCAACTCTTGTCACGCTTGCGCCAAGACTTCGACCCACCACTGCCGATGCACAGCCTGTTGCCGCTCATCCTCAGTCGTGGGATTGAATACACCGGCGCCGAGGCTGGCATCATCGTCTATGTCGATCATGACCGCCAAGAACTCGAGTTGATGTCAGCCCACGGATATACCGTGGCCATGTTGCCTCATGGTAACGGCGGTCAAAAACGCCATCGTTGGAGTTGGGAGAATGGCATTGCCGGCAAGGTGGCGCGCAACGCGCGACCGCTCTTGGTACGTGAGATCACCCAAGATGTCGACTACTTCCTCGAGGACAAACCCGAGGTACGCGCCAAACTCGCTATCCCGATTACCATTGACGGCCGTGCCGAGGCCGTGATGATTCTCGACAGCCTGCGTGCCGACACCTTTAGCGATCACATCGCAACGCTGGCGCTAGGTGTGGCCGAGGCCGCTGTCCAGCCGTTGCGCCGCGCCTTGCGCTACCAAGAGTTGCTCGAGCGCAGCACCCAGCTCAGTCAAGTGTTCAACAGCATGCCCTCGGGATTGGTGTTAATTGACCGACACGGGCAGGTGTTGCGTCACAACCCGGCGTTTTTGCAGATATGGGGGCTGACGCAGGCGCAGGTCGGCCCCGGATTCCGCATTCCATTCGACATGTTGTCGCTGCTCTTGCCACGCTTTCATGATTCGGCGGCGTTCAGCGACTTTTGCACGAACATGCAGGCCAAACCGGAGCAGGAGTTCTCGCTGAATCTCAAGTTGCGCAACCCGCACCAAGATTTGAGCATCTTCTCGGTGCCGACGCGCGATAGCACCGAGCAAATCACCGGTCGTTTGTGGGTGATTCACGATATGACCCGCGAGAAAGAGGCCGACCGCCTCAAGAGCGAGTTTACCTCGATGGTATCGCATGAATTACGCACCCCGCTTACCTCAATCTTGGGCTATGCGGAGTTGCTACTCTCACGCGAGTTCTCGCCCGAAGACCAAAAAACCCATATCCGCACGCTCTATAACTCAGCCGAAAACCTGCAAACGCTGGTCAACGACGTGCTCGACTTCGCCCGTATCGAGGCCAACACCATGCGCATCACGCGCTGGACCATGTCGCTCGCCGAGATGACCAACGATTTGACGCGGCAACTCCAACGCCAGCCCGTCTTTGATAATCACACCATCAAAAGCGATATCGCAGCCGATACGCCACCCGTGCACGCCGACAAAGAGCGCGTGCGCCAGATTATGACCAATCTGCTGACAAATGCCGCCAAATACTCGCCCAACGGGGGTACTATCACAGTACGCATCAACGAGCTGACTGAGTTTCCCGACGATCATCCACGTGGACGCTTTGTGGTGGTCAGCGTCAGCGACGAGGGCATCGGCATCTCGCCCGACAACCTGGCTCGCATCTGGGATCGTTTTATGCGCGTCGACAACTCCAACACCAAGAGCATCGGTGGCACCGGACTCGGTCTGTCAATTGTCAAGGGGCTGGTCGAGCTCCAAGGCGGACGTGTCTGGGCCGAGAGCGTGGTCAACAACGGTAGCACCTTTAGCTTTACGCTGCCGGTGGCCAGCGATTTGACACGCTAGGGAGCACGACGCATGGCGCACTTTGTCCCGGCAGGTCCCGTGCAATGCGAGATTCGCGTCAGTAACTCACGCTTTATTACGCATCTCGCCCCCGCCAGCGACGTGGCGACTGCCCGGGCGTTCATTGCCAGCATTCGTCAGCAAATGCCCGACGCCAATCACCACGTCTACGCCTATGTGATTGGGCACGGCGGTACCACCACGCTGGGGATGAGCGATGACGGCGAGCCCTCAGGCACCGCAGGGCGCCCAGCTTTGGCAGTGCTCAAAGGGAGTGGGCTCGGCGATGTGGTGGTCGTCGTGACGCGCTACTTTGGCGGTACGCTCCTCGGCACGGGCGGACTCGTCCACGCCTACGGCGACTCGGTCAAGGCCGTGCTCGAGATTACCGAGCGCCACGAAAAAATCGCCCGCACCCAACTAGTGCTAGCGATGAGTTATGCGCAATACGAGGGCATCAAGCGCACCCTGGCGAATTATGACCACCATATCGACGACGAATCATTCGGCACCGACATCACCATGACAGTCACCATGCGCGTCAGCGATGTTGCGACGATTAGTGCCCTCTTGACCGAGCAGACCGCCGGGCAAATTGTGATTATCCCCACCTAGCCGCGCAGTTTGGCTACCACATCAACCACATCGGCAATCACTTTCTCCACATCGGCGACCGTGGTCGTGCGGCCAATCGTCAGGCGCAAGGCGGCTTGCGTGTCGTCGCTGAGGACCCCGAGCGCCTGGAGCACATGTGACGGCTCCATCGAGCCGCTCGTACAGGCGGAGCCGCTCGAGGCACAAATCCCGCGCCGATCGAGCATAATCAGCAAGCTATCGCCATCCACATCATCGATCACGAAGCTGGCATTATTGGCCAAACGCTGCTGGGCATGACCCGTGATACGCACGCCAGCAATCTCGCCGGCTATCCCCTGGAGCAGCATGTCGCGCAACGGCGCCAAGCGATCGACCTCATCGTGGCGTTTGGACTCGGCCAACGTCAGCGCCGCCCCCAAACCAACAATCCCAGCCACATTCTCGGTTCCGGCGCGTCGGCGGCGCTCTTGGGCGCCACCATGGATTTGCGGCCACAGCTCGACGCCACGCCGGACATACATGGCGCCGACGCCTTTGGGGCCATAAAACTTGTGGGCGGTGATGGTCAGCAGATCAACCCCCAGCACTTTGACATCAAGCGGCAAAAGGCCGGCCGCCTGGACGGCATCGGTATGAACGAGCACACCGCGCTGGCGACAGACCTCGGCCAACTGCGCAATCGGTTGAATTGTACCGATCTCGTTGTTGGCGTACATCACCGATACAACCGCAGTATGTGGTTGCAGAGCCGCCTCAAGCGTGACCACATCGACGATGCCATCGCTGTTCACACCGAGTATTGTTACCTCGACCCCTTGGCGTTGTAACGCCTCAGCCGCATGCAGTACCGCATGGTGCTCAATCGCACTGACAATCACGTGCGCGCGCCCGTGCTGCCGCAGGTACGACTCGGCCGCGCCCTTGACGGCCAAGTTGTCACCCTCAGAGCCGCCGCCAGTAAAGATAATCTCGGCGTTACTACAGTTGAACACGGCGGCCACTTGGTCGCGAGCGTGGTCAAGGGCGTTCAGACTACTACGCCCCATGGCATGCGGGCTCGACGGATTGCCGAAATACTCAGTCAAATATGGCTGCATCTGGGCCAACACCGTCGCATCAAGCGGGGTGGTAGCCGCATGATCGAAATACAACACGCGCATTGTGCACAACCTTTGTGTGACAGACTCTCTTCGTATTTTACTGGATTTGGGTTTTTGTGGGGTAATTAATCCCCCGGTAGAGACGCAGCAGTGTTGCGTCTCTACCGGGGGCAACCACATTACGGGGCGCGTTGCTCCCACGGATGCACGAACGTTTCGGGCTCAACACCGAGGGCGTCTGCGATACGATTGATGTAGTTAAAGTAGCAGATCACTTGGGTGGCATCGTGGATGGTGCGATCGTCCATACCATGTGTCCGGAGTACATCGAGGTCGGCAGGGCCCATTTGTTGGGGCGTGCGCGTCAGCTTATCCGCATATTCGCACAAGGCGCGATCAAAGGCTGACAGCCCGGCTTGACGCCAGTCGCTACAAATGTGGTGGACAAACAG
>JBKCLM010000117.1:0-30806 GCA_046300655.1 Chloroflexota bacterium
AGTTGACTCATGTGTACCACACCAACTGAATCGGCGGCACCGGCGCGAGCAAATCACCCTCGCCTGATTCAACCTCTGCAGGGATAATTGCCTGCACCTGCCGAATCGCCCGCAATAATGACGCAACATCCATACCTATCGTGGCGGGACTTTGGGTCAACAACTGTGTCGCCCGCACCAACAAACGTCGAGGAGAGCTTATCAACCCGAGATGCAGTTGTAACACAGCATTTGAGAGTTGGACATACGCCTTGAGCTCATCCGTGCGAGCGTGTAGCCACAACGCTTCAAATACCAAGAGCGCTTCGCGCCATTCACCTGCATTAAAGAGACGAACAGCGCGTTGCAACTCATCACTTGTCTGAATTCTCATTGGTGCGTTCGTTCTTTCGCTTGAACTCCTCAGCCTGTTGGGCGGCTTCCTTCTTGATTTGTACCGCCTCACCCTTGAGTGCAGCCCGTACCAAATGAAACCCCGTCACACCGAACAAGATGAATGCAGTTACTGCAATCACCATGGGGTCAATCACCGTCAAATTTAAATAGTGCATAACACCATTAACTGTCAAGATCAAAGCAGCACCAGCAGCACTCAAAAATGCCTTGCTCCGATTTGGTTGATTATTCGTCCGTGCAACCGTTGATAATCGCGCCAAAAAGAACATCGCAAAGACACTGAGTAATAACGAAAATGGATTGACGTCCACGTGCATCTCCTTACAAAGTAAACCATAAATATTATACCGTTATTCACAGGTACTTACCCCTCACCACGATACTGCAATGCCTCGGCAACATGCACTGATACCACTGCATCACTCTCAGCCAAATCTGCAATTGTACGGGCCACACGCAAAATCCGATAATATGCCCGCGCCGAGAGCATCAACTTGGCGGTTGCCACCTCGAGTAACTGTTGACCAGCCGCATCTGGTAGACCAAAGCGCTTGAGTGCAGTCCCATTTAGCGACGCATTATCACACCCTTGACGCTCCCACTGAAGCGCTCGTGCAGCTACCACTCGCTGTTGAATCTCAGCCGACGATTCGCCATACCCAACCCCCAACAGATGATGTACATCGATGCGCGGCATGCCGAGATGGATATCAATCCGATCCAAAATTGGTCCACTCACCCGACGCTGATAACGCTCGAGTGTGTGGGGCGTACAGGTACAACTGCGCTCACGATCGCCACGCCAGCCACATGGACACGGATTACGCGCTGCCACCAACAAAAAATCAGCTGGTAACAATACCGACCCGTGTGCCCGACTAATCGTGATGTGGCCATCCTCGAGCGGCTGTCTTAGCACCTCAAGTTTGCTCCCAAACTCAGGAAACTCGTCCAAAAACAGCATACCATGATGCGCCAGCGTAATCATACCCGGTCGAATCTTGCCGGCACCGCCACCCACCAACCCTGCCTGCGATGTCGTATGATGTGGCGCACAAAACGGTCGTATGCTCGGCATACGCCCCTCACGACTCAGTAACCCCGCCACACTACGGATTTTGGCTACCATCAGCGCCTCTATGGGGTAGAGCGGCGGCAATATCCCCCACAAGGCACGCGCCATCATCGTCTTGCCTGAGCCAGGTGCACCTGTCATCAGAATATTATGTCCACCAGCAGCAACCACCTCAAGCGCACGCCGCGCATGTTGATTACCACGCACCTCGGCAAAATCAACTACATCGGTGTCTGTATGTTCAACATGGGGGCGCCTCACCGCACTTGGGCTTTTCTCGCCAATCAACACCTCATACACATGCCGGAGCGATGTACATGGCCAAATTACCACCCCATCGACCAACTGCGCCTCGGCAGCCGAGGCCGTCGGCACCACCACATGGGTTAATCCGGCATCACGGGCGGCAATTACCATCGGCAGAATGCCCTCTGTTGGGCGTAAACTACCATTAAAGCTCAACTCGCCGAGGAACGCTACGTGTTCCACCCGTACTTCGATTTGCTGTGATGCCGCCAAAATTGCCATGGCAATCGGCAAATCATAAGCGGGCCCAGCTTTGCGCAGATCAGCCGGCGCAAGACTGACGGCCACACGCCGCATGGGGAACTCAAACCCCGAATTGCGAATCGCTGCCCGCACACGCTCACGACTCTCCTGTACTGCCGTATCGGTCATCCCTACCACCGCAAAAAACGGCAACCCATTGGCGATATCCACCTCCACTGTCACTGACACCCCATCCAGGCCCCGTACCGCACAACTCATCACCCGTGCCACCATGTCACACCTCCTCATCACAACGATATGGTGCTATACCGTCACAACCGGCAGAAAAGTGACACAAAAAACCGCACTAGCCAAAACTAGTGCGGGGTAAACTGCGAAATGTAGCCGTTATTCCTCGGGAAGCTCGTCGTAATATGCCGATAGACCGCTTACCATGGCCTGTACGAGGAGTGGCGTTGCAGACTCACTCATCAGTGTCATATAGGCGTTATTGGCCAACAACACAGCGCCTGCCAATTCACCCTCGGCGACGAGATCTGGCAAGTAGCGTTGCGCTTGCTCAGCCAAGGCTCGGCGAATACGCGCCGAAATAATCACACCAATTGCTTTGATGATGTAGTCAGTAAACGACTTGTCGTTCTCATCCTCGACAATTGGTGGCTCACCGATGCTATCAATCACGTCGGCTATCAACCAGCCATCAAGGGCCAGCGGACGAAAGCGATCGTGACGGAAGAGTGCCAAGCTCTGCTCGTGATAGGCATCGAGACTGGTAAGCGACTCTTGGACTTGATCGCGTGAGCGCCGTGCCACCTCCATGGCATCGCGGATTTTATAGGCTTCAGCTTCTGCGGGGGCGAGCTCAAGCCACGTACCAGCACAACGTGTATACGCTGCATGGACAAAAGCTGTTGAACGACGTGCAGGACGAACAGGTGCTGACATGCTATCACCTTTCACAAACGTATGCTACATTTAGTTTACTCAAGTGTCCCATTTCTGGCAAATCTGATACTTCTATAGCATATTTTTTGATCGATAAACCGCTACAATAGATGTATGTACATTACTGCGCGTATCGCTATTACGTGCGAAAGGGAATTTATGTCAGCATCACCTATCCGCGAAACACAAGTCGCGTGCCCTAGTTGTCAAACGCCCATTCGCGTGGGAATCGTCAGCTTCATCGACGCTGACATGTTCCCCCAACTCAAAAATATCCTCATCGGCGGACGCCTCAACTCAGCTGCATGTCAAGCCTGTGGCACGCCCGTCATGTTGGCTGCTCCACTTGTCTACCACGACGCCAACAAACAGTTTTGTTTTGTGCATATCCCCCAACAGCTATTGGCCAGCGCGCAATCAGCCGACATGGAGCGCTATGTGGGCAGTATTACGAATGCCTTAATGCAACAACTGCCACCCGAGATTCCCCGTGGCTATTTGCTCACCCCAAAGCGCTTCCTTACCATGCAAACGTTGGTAGAGGCAGTACTTGAAGGTGACGGCGTCACCAAAGAGATGCTCGAGATGCAACGAAAACGCGTGGACATTATTAGTCAACTGCTCGAGAGTATGATGCAAGGCGATGAAGCTCTCTTCAAAGTGATGCAGGCCAATCAAGCTGATATGGACGAAGAATTCACCGCCACGCTTGCCGCATTCGTCGAAGCAAGCCAAGCGAGCGGTGACCCCGAGGGCATCCAACAACTTTCTGCACTCCAATCCAAAATCGCCCAATTTGTCGGCGGCGAAAACATCGTCCAGTACAACATACTGATTGACAAATTGATGGCCAACGACGATGCCGAAGAGCGCAAGCAACTCATCAAGTCAAATCAAGAAATCATCGACTACACCTTCTTCGATCTTATCACTAATCGTGTCAATGCGGCCAATGAAGCCGGTGATACCGCAACAGCCCAAGAACTCGATGCCATGCGCGAGCACGTACTCACACTCTACGAAGAGATTCAGGCCGGCCTTGAGGCCGCCTACATACGCGCCGGCGCACTTCTTGACAGCGTCTTTAGCGCCGAAGACATGGCAACTGTCCTCGCACAAAACCTCGACCAACTCGACGACATCTGGGACATTCTCGTTGATGGTCAACGTACCATGGCCGAGCGCGCCGGCGATCAAGCCAGTGCCGAGCGCCTCAGCCAAATCATCGAGCTCACCAAAACGGTCAAAGAGTCTTCGCTCTCACCCGAAGATCGCATCGTTAATTCTTTGATTGAGAGCGAAAACCCGACCCGCTACATTCGTGAAAACATCGGCGACATCACGGGGGCCGTCGTGAAGCGCCTCAACGAACTCGCCGAGGAATACGAGACCAAGGGCAAGACTGACGATGCAGACAAAGTGCGGCGCATCGCTCGCGAGGCCGGTGCAATGCTCTTTTAGTGGTGTGTCAATGAACGCCTTTAGGCGTTCAAAACTAGAAACCCGATGGATTTGGTAATGCACACGACGCCGAGGCAATCTTCGGCGTCGCACTGTTATGGAGCATACGCAATGACCCGCTATCAAATCACTCACCTCCAGAGTGAGTCAGAATTCCACGAATTATTGCACTTTGTGAGTCGCATGGCCGTCCAACAAACGCCGTTTGTCTACGCCCTCCCCGGCGATCTCGATTGGTGGCGCCGTGCAATCCCACTTGATGAGATGTGTGGCCAAATCACCATCTGGCGCCGTGACGGTTCAATTGTAGGATTTGGCTGGATTAGTGATGACCAAGTTGACAGCATCTATGACGACAGCGATCCAAATATTTGGAGTTCAATTGTGGCCTACTTTGCGACACCCGAGCATCGACATCGCAGGCTATGGGCACTCAGTCATCAAACACAACGCCAAGCCGTCCTGACAGCATTCGGGTATCGGGCTGATGCCGCCGAATATCGCATGCATGCGATACGCCCCGGCGATGCACCCGTTGTGTCCATCCCAGCTGAATTTGCTGTACGACACGTGGATGACTCCTTAATTGAAAGTCGGGCCGCATGCCAACGTAGCGCTTTTAATAGCACTAAAATGACCAACGAAATTTACCACCGCGTGCGCAGATTGCCAAGCTACACAGCACAATGGGACAGAGTCTTGGTCAATCGTGACGAAATGGTGGTGGCGTTTTGTACGATTTGGGTTGACTCAGTTTCAGGGTGTGCGTTGTTTGAGCCTGTAGGATGTCATCTGGAGTATCAGCGACGGGGGCTGACGCGGGCACTGATTTGTCAGTCACTGCGGGATTTGGCAAAAGCTGGGGTGCGCGAGGCGCGCGTGTTAAGCGTGAGTGACCGCAATGAGCCAGCAGTGCATCTCTATCGGTCGTGTGGCTTTTTGTTGATTGACGAATTAGTACCGTGGCGGGCGGAATAAAAAGTCAGTTCGTGGTACAATTCACGTCAGTATATCAGTTCGGTGAGGAGTCATTGCATGAACTTGTGGCACGAATTAGATCCTGGGCCAAGTGTGCCTGAGGTCATCCACGTCGTTGTAGAGATTCCCAAAGGGTCACGCAACAAGTACGAGTTTCATAAGCGCACCGGTGCGTTTAAGCTCGACCGGGTACTCTATTCGGCCGTCCACTACCCCGGTGACTATGGCTTCACACCTCAGACGTTTTATGACGATGACGATCCACTCGATGTCTTGGTAATGACCAATTTGCCGACGTTCACCGGTTGTATTGTAGAGGCACGCCCAATTGGGCTCTTCCGCATGCTCGACCGTGGTGAGGCCGACGACAAAATCTTGGCCGTACTGCACTACGATCCGTTCTTCTCGGACTACACCGACTTCACCCAATTGCCATCACACTACATCCGCGAGGTTGAGCACTTTTTTAAAGTCTACAAAGACCTTGAAGGTGGCCGTGTCGAGCCAATTGGGTGGGACAACGCCGAGGTAGCCAAGCAACGCATCCACTATGCAGTCAACCGTTATTGGGACATGCGTGCAGGTCGCGCCGGCAAAACGTCGCACAGCTAGCGAGGTTGCCACTGACCATCCCATCCGCAATTGACCGTGATCAACGCACGGCCTATTCTGCAGGTGGAATCGTCTACCGATTCGTTGACGGTGTCATCGAGGTGGCCATGATTGCCACCCATGGCGGCAAACGTTGGGGCTTGCCCAAAGGACATATCCGACGCGGCGAAACTGCAGAGGCAGCCGCCCTGCGTGAAATCGCCGAAGAGACCAATCTCCACGGTGTAGTCGAACAACACATCACTACAATCGAGTATTGGTTCCGTGTCGGCGGTCTACATATCCACAAATATGTCGATGTCTTTTTGGTGCGCTATCAACACGGCACTATTCGCCCTCAAGAGAGTGAGGTCGATGATGCTCAATGGATTGGCATAGACGATGCCATCGCTCGTGCCAGCTTTCAACGCGAACGCGACGCACTGCAAAATGCCAAAGAAATCCTCGGCTAAATCAAAATCCCCCTGCGACGCACGTCGCAGGGGGATTTGTTTATCTGATACTTAGTCAACCGAGCTACCACCCGTCAAACTTGCACCGAGCAAGTCACGGTTGAGTCGACCGATGAAGTGCAAGCCGATTTCCTTTGGACAGGCGGCCGAACACTCGCCGATGTTGGTGCACCCACCAAAACCCTCCACATCCATCTGTGCCACCATGTTGAGCACGCGCGTCTTGCGCTCAGGCTGACCCTGTGGCAACAAGCCCAGGTGACTGACCTTGGCAGCCGTAAACAACATAGCAGATGCATTCGGACATGCGCCCACACAGGCACCACAACCGATACACTGCGCCGCATCAAATGCCAAATCGGCGTTCTCTTTGGCAATTGGTGTGCTGTTAGCATCTGGTGCAGATCCTGTACCAGCTGAGATAAATCCACCAGCACGGATGATACGATCAAACGCACCGCGATCCACCACCAAGTCCTTGATGACGGGAAACGCTTTGGCGCGCCACGGCTCAACCGTAATCTCGTCACCATCCTTGAATGAGCGCATGTGCAACTGACATGTCGTGGTAGCCTGCTGGCCACCATGAGCATAGCCGTTGATCATCACACCACACGAGCCACAAATACCCTCGCGACAGTCGTGGTCGAACGCAATTGCCTCTTCGCCACGGGCAATCAACTGCTGGTTGAGCACATCAAGCATCTCAAGGAACGACATGTCGGGCGAGACATGGTCAACGTTGTATTTGACGACATTGCCCTTTGTTTTGGCGTTCTTTTGGCGCCACACATTAACGGTGATTTTCATGCGGTACTACTCCCGTTATCCTATTTGTAGCTGCGCGTAGCAAGCTTGACATTCTCGAACTCAAGATTCTCCTTGTGGAGCACAGCCTGACTTGGGTCACCCATATGCTCCCACGCTGACACGAAGCAATAGTCGTCGTCGTTGCGCAACGCCTCACCATCGGGCGTCTGACTCTCTGCGCGGAAGTGACCACCGCACGACTCGGCACGCTCAAGCGCATCGCGACACATCAACTCACCCAACTCAATAAAGTCGGCCACACGACCGGCCTTCTCGAGCTCTTGGTTGAGCTCATCGCCGCTCCCCAACACACGAACGTCGTTCCAGAATTGCTCTCGCAACTCAGGAATGAGCTTGAGGGCATGCTTCAGTCCCTCCTCGGTGCGCGACATGCCACAGTACTCCCACATGATGTTCCCTAATTCTCGGTGGAACGAGTCAACACTGCGGGTACCGTTGATATCGAGCAATTTTTGCGTGCGCTGTTTGACGTCGTTCAAGGCCTCTTGCACCGCTGGATGACTGTGATCAACCTTGTCATACCCACCTTGTGCCAAGTAATTACCAATCGTTGATGGCAACACGAAATAGCCGTCGGCCAAGCCCTGCATCAAGGCGCTGGCACCCAAACGATTGGCACCATGGTCGGAGAAGTTGGCCTCACCGCCCACAAACAACCCAGGCACTGTCGACATCAAGTTGTAGTCGACCCACAAGCCACCCATGGTGTAGTGCACTGCTGGGTAGATGCGCATCGGCGACTTGTAGGGGTTCTCACCCGTAATGCGCTCATACATGTCGAACAAGTTGCCGTAGCGGGCACGAATCGCACTCTCGCCGAGGCGCTTGATGGCATCGCTAAAATCGAGGTACACGCCGAGGCCGCCAGGACCAACGCCACGCCCCTCGTCACACACCTGCTTGGCTGCACGTGACGAAATGTCGCGCGGCGCCAAATTGCCGTAACTCGGGTAGCGACGCTCGAGGTAGTAATCGCGCTCATCCTCGGGGATTTGATCAGGCGCACGGTTGTCACCGGCCTGCTTGGGCACCCACACGCGCCCATCGTTGCGCAATGACTCCGACATCAACGTCAACTTTGATTGGTGATCACCACTGACGGGGATACAGGTCGGGTGAATTTGGGTGTAACACGGATTCGCAAAGAACGCGCCGCGCTTATGGGCGCGCCATGCGGCCGTCACGTTACAGCCTTTGGCGTTCGTTGAGAGGTAGAAGACGTTGCTGTATCCGCCGGTCGCCAAAATCACGGCATCGGCCAAATGCGACTCAATCTTGCCGGTCACCATGTCACGCGTGATGATACCGCGCGCTCGACCATCAATCACAATCACATCGAGCATCTCGGTGCGCTCGTTGAGCTTGACCGTGCCCGCTGCAACTTGACGGCTCAACGACTGATAGGCACCAATCAACAACTGCTGGCCAGTCTGGCCACGCGCATAAAATGTACGGGCAACCTGAGCACCACCAAACGAACGGTTGTCGAGGTAGCCGCTGTACTCGCGGGCAAACGGCACACCCTGCGCCACACACTGGTCGATGATATTCACGCTCAACTCGGCCAAACGATAGACGTTGGCCTCGCGGGCGCGGAAGTCCCCGCCCTTGATGGTGTCGTAGAACAAACGGTAGACGCTATCGCCGTCGTTGCGGTAGTTCTTGGCCGCGTTGATACCACCTTGGGCGGCAATACTGTGGGCGCGGCGCGCGCTGTCTTGATAACAGAACGCCTGCACGTTATAGCCCATCTCGCCCAGTGTGGCGGCAGCGGCACCACCAGCCAAACCGGTGCCAACGACGATGATGGTATATTTGCGCCGATTGGCCGGATTGACCAACTTCATGTCAAACTTGTGCTTCGACCACTTCTGCTCAACAGGGCCGGCAGGGATATTTGCATTCAAACGCGCATCGGTATAGGTTACCGTCGAACGTGAATCTACTTGTGGTTTGGTCTCAATTGTCATACCGTGTACTCCACTGTCACTATTTGACGAAGCCAAGTAGCACCGATACCGGCACCATGGCGAATCCGACGAACAAAATCAGCGCCGAAACCACTGCAACGCCGCGGAACAATTTGTCTGAGCGACGGTTGTTGATTCCGAGCGTCTGTGTAGCACTCCACACACCATGATACAAGTGCGTGCCTAACGCTGCTACCGCAACAATATAAAACACTGCCGTAATCGGTTGTGCAGTAAATCCGACCACTACGTTATTGTACGGATCACCATATACAAAGCTCGGATGCGCCGCACCGGTAGTGAAGTGCAACAAGTGGTAAACCACAAAGAACAAAATCGCCATTCCGCCGTAACGCAACGTCATTGAGGCAAAGCTGGCCTGCTTGGTGCGTTTCTTCTGGTACGCCACAGGTCGCCCCGACACATCAAGGCGTGTCAGCTGAATGGCCATCATCACGTGTAACACGAGTGACACGAGTAACACGATACGGATGACCCACAAAATGGTCCCCTCTGGGACAGCGGGATAGCCCACCTCACGCAAAAAATGTGAGTACTTGTTGAATGCTTCAGCTCCTTCAAAGATTTTGAAGTTGCCGATCATGTGGACGAGGACAAAGCCGTACCAGATCACGCCCGTCAGGGCCATGATGGCTTTTTTGCCGATCGTCGAGCGGTAGAGGGTTAACGCAGCCGCCATAGTTCATCCTTTTGTTGATGTGCCCACACACGATTTCGTATTGTGTTAGGCCTCCCTGTAAGCGTTGCGATTATACGGCATGTTGGCATATTTGTCTATTGACAGGCAACTATTTATCGCTGATGCTATGTGTCATGAGATACATGCATCGATTCATCATCAAACTCGTTTTTGTGACCGTTTGTGCGGGGAGCATTTGGCAAATTATCACGCCCCGCGTGCCAATACCACTCCAACTGCCAGCCCCTTCAACCGTCGTGACTGCATTCCCCAAAGCTGGCGTGCATACGCGCTTGGCGGGCGTCGGTGATGAGCAATTTATTGGTCGACAACTCGATTTAGTAGCTGAAATGGGCACACCTTGGGTGGTCGAACTTTTCCCGTGGGCCTACGCCCAACCGCGTTCAGCCTACGGCTATGATTGGAAAGGCTTCGACATGGTCGTCGCCCACGCCAACCAACGTGGTATCCGCATCATCGCCCGCCTCGATTTCATCCCGGCGTGGGCTCGCCCGCCCAAGAGTAGTGACCGTCTCTTATTACCATCCGCATACAATGATTATGTCAATTATGTTGTCGCATTTGTGCGACGGTACGCCCCACAAGGTGTCATGCACATCAGTATCCTGAACGAGCCCAATTTGCGCTTTGAGTGGGGAGGACGCACACCAGACCCTGAGGCCTACGCCGCTCTACTGGCGATACTCTACCCAGCCGTCAAAGCAGTCAACCCAGACATCACCATCATCGCCGGCAATTTATCGCCAGGGCCATCACTGGGTGACAACGCCGAGGTGCGGTTGAACGACCGCGAGTACACCGAGCGTTTTTTTGCGGCGGGTGGCTGGCAACATACTGACGCATGGGGAGTGCACGCCTATGGGAGCACACTACCGCCCGACGATGCGCCCAACTGGGATGTGGTCAATTTCAGACGCGTTGAGTTAGTGCGAGAGTTGATCTCGCATTACGGCAAGTTCCCCATTTACATCACCGAAAGCGGCTGGAACGATCATCAGCGTTGGCAACTGGCCATTACCCCCGCCCAACGTATTCGCTGGACAGCACAAGCATATACGATGGCAGAGGCTTGGCCATGGCTCGAGAGCATGGTCATCTGGCAGTTCGGCTTACCCGCCCCCACCCGCACCTACCAAGATGGCTGGTTGATTGTCGCCGGTGATGGTACACCGCGGGCGATTTTTTATGAGTTGCAAAAAACATTAACCGCCCGGTAGAGACGCAACATGCTGCGTCTCTACCGGGCGGGACATTCAATTATTCACGCGTCCAGAAGAACTCGGCCTCATCGTCGAAGTCGTCGCCCTCGTATTCCTCAATCTCCGGCTCGAATTCGATTAACTTGGCGTCATCATCGAGCGGAATCGCCGTAACGGTGCGCTTGTCAATCGGGTTCGGCCGACGCTTCTTATTTTTGGCCCCGGTCTCGGGGTCATGCTCGACGCGACTTCGGAAGACGATTTTGATGGGCGTGCCCTCATAGCCAAACTTCTCACGTAGCCGGTTCTCCAGATAACGCGCATAGCCCCAGTGAATCATCTGGCTATCATTGGTGAAGAACAAGAAGACCGGTGGGTCGATTTGTGGCTGTGTGGCAAAGTAAATGCGCAAGTGCGCCCCCACTTTGACTGACGTCGGGGGATGATCATGAATCGCCTGACGCAGCAACATGTTGAGTTGCGAGGTCGAGACGCGCTTGCGGCGCTCCATCGAAATTTGTACAGCGCGAGGCAAAATTTGGTCTACGCGCTGGCCCGTTTTGGCCGAAATGAAGATAATCGGCGCATACGGAATAAACTTAAATGCCTCACGCACTGCCCGCGTGTAGGCATAAAACGTCTCGTCATCTTTGATGACCAGGTCCCATTTGTTGACCAGAATCATCACACCCTTGAGCTCGTTGAGAATCATCCCAGCGATGTGGGTATCTTGCGCAGTTATGCCCTCTTCGGCGTCGATCAAGAGGATTGCCACATCACTGCGCTCAATCGCGCGCATGGTGCGCAACACGCTGTGCTTCTCGACGCCGGGCTCAACACGGCCACGACGACGCACACCAGCCGTATCAATCAACATGGCCGGTTGCCCTTGGATGTCTATTGGAGTATCAATGGCGTCACGAGTCGTCCCCGGCACCGATGATACCACACTGCGTTCGGAGCCGACCAAGCGATTGAGGAGCGACGACTTACCCACGTTGGGTCGACCGACAAGCGCAATACGCACGATGTCATCTGGCTCGTCTTCCATCACAGGTGGCAATAAAGCGGTAACGGCATCGAGCACATCGCCCGTGCCAATGCCGTGGTAGGCACTCATGGGAATGGGGTGACCGAGGTTCAGCGCATAAAACTCAACCGCATCGAGGTTACGCGCAATGCTATCTGCCTTGTTGGCCGCCAGCACCACAGGTTTGCTTGCACGCCGCAACAACACTGCAACTTCGTCATCGGCAGCCGTGATACCCGCCATCACATCAACCACAAAGATGAGCACATCGGCCTCATCAAGAGCAACTTTGACTTGGGCACGCACTTGGCGGGCGATTTCTTCTTGGGGAGTGCCCTCGGTCAAGTCATCGTGCTCGAAGAGCAGGCCGGCCGTGTCAACCACGGTGAACTGCGTGCCGTTCCACTCGCAATCGCCATACAGGCGGTCGCGGGTCGTGCCCGGCAAGTCTTCGATGATGGCTTTGCGTTGGCCGATGAGCCGATTAAAAAAGGTTGATTTGCCGACATTCGGCCGCCCAACCACCGCGACGATGGGTTTCATGCACGCACCTTTGCTTCTGAGCGTGTCAAAGCCTTGATGTAGCGCACCACCTCGTCGGGTTCACCTGCCATGACACACGTCACGCCACTCGCCTGAGAAATATCAGCGAGGGTCATATTATCAATCGTCTTCTCACCCTTGTGGTCAAACATGACGCGCGGCAACAAAGCGCGCGGCATCCCACATTCTTTGAGCACTGGCACAATATCTTGGCCCATCAATAAGCCTGATACGGTTACCGTCTCACCAAAAAACTGATTAATCACTGGCACTAATTTGACGTTCAAGTGCTCCACTTGATTGAGGCGATCGACAATTCCTTGCATCGTCGGTGCAATCAATGTGGCACACAACAGTGCCAGCTCGGTTGGTTGCGGCATGGCAGTCGGCAACTTCTTGGCGTGTTTGGTCCACTCGTCCAAAAAGTCACGGGTCATACCGACGCCGTTTGAGTACTGCGGCATGCCATCATACCGCTTGGCTGGTGGCATCTCACGGCCACTCAACAAGTAGAACTCATCGGATGGATAGACCAACGAGGTGCCATGCGCCTTGAAGAAGTGCTTCTGGTAGACCTCGATAATGTCAACCACGCGGCCGGCCTCTTCGGCGTTGTAACAGCGCATTGGCACGTCAGTGGCCGCCCCAAGGCGTGAACAGAAGCCCAAATCCTCAGATTTGAGCGCTTGATCCCACAACGGCTGGCGCTCCCAGTTAGCATCAATCCAATCTGGACCTTCGTGAATCTCGATGGCCGTGCGGATGCTCTGCGGGCGCTTACCCTCAAAGCGATACTTGGTCAAACCAACAGGCACCACCGCAATCGTACGTACAATCGGGTACATCGCCGCCAAATCACGAATGCTCTGGTGCAACAACGCACCATCGTTGATATCGGGCATGGCCACAATCTGGGCATGCACTTGGATACCCATGTCGCCAAGCCGCTTGATCTGCTCAATCACATCGGGCACATCGACCTTGCCGAGCAACACGGCACGCGCAGCCCGGTCAGTGGCATGCACCGAGATGTACTGCGGCGAGAGGCGCTGCTCATCGATGCGTTGCCAATCGTCTTCATTCAGATTAGTAAAGGTGACGAAATTGCCGTACAGAAAGCCGAGGCGGTAGTCGTCATCTTTGAGGTACAACGTCTTGCGCAAGCCCTTGGGCATTTGCGTCAAAAAGCAGAACGGACACTTGTTGTTACAGGTGCGCAGACGATCAAACAACGGCTCGCTGAACTCGATACCGAGATCGTCGTCTTCGTCCTTCTCGATTTCGAACAGGAGCGTCTCATCGCCACGCAACACCTCGAGCTCAACCAGCTCTTCGGCAATATAAAAGCGATAATCAATGGCATCGCGCAGGCGCTTGCCATTAATCGACACCACAAAATCGCCGAGCTCAAGCCCAGCCGCGGCACCTGTACCGTGTATATCAAGCTCGGCAATCTCACCGCCGTTGCCTGTTATTTTCTTTAAATCTGGCTGATATTCCATCGTTTACACGTTCTCTATGCTATACTACACCATAGTATTATACCATGCTACGACGTGCCACGGAGAGGGTCGACAGTGCGTGCGCTAGGCAATATGATTGTGGCAACGCTGTTGTTGCTTAGTGCTCCATCGCAATCCAATCAAGGTAATTCGTTCACCACTACAGTTAGTGGTGTTGTGGCGCCGTATCTCCCCCAACCAACCGCCTACGTGCGTCCGCATGTTGCGCAACTGATAAGCTCCCAACGTCTGCACATCAAACATGTCGCGCAAACATACAATCAATCAGAGCTATCAGGTCTAACTGACCGCGAGTTTGCCAGTGTGCTGACGATGATTTTGTACACCGAGCATCACGGCTGGCTGGAGGACGTCATCCCAAACGTGCGGGTCTTCACGCCGCTCTTCCAAGAGTTGCAGGTTATCAGTAACGACACGTTGGGTACCAACTTTAGTGTGTGGCCGGCGAATTTACGCCCATCGGTTGTCGATGAAATTCGCACCGATCAAACACCACTCGAGAGCGTGATTTTTTTGAAAGTAGCGACAAATAATCAACCGAGTAACGAACTCGCCACGAATCCTACTAGTGCCATTGAACTTTTGGCAGCAAACATGGCGCGTGGAATCCGTCAGGCACAGCAGGCTGGTGTACCTGTCACCATCGAGAACATTTTGGCATGGCACAATGCCGGCATCGTTGACCCACAACTCATCGCCAATAATCGCTCGGTCCAGCATTACATTGACCGGGCGTTGATCTATCGCACCATGGCACAGATTGCGGTGAATGACGAGGTCGCTTGCCTACAACCAACACCACGCGTGACGCAATAAACATCCGCAGCGCACGACGTGCAACTGCGGATGGACATCACGAGAACAAACACCAAATTATTTGGCGGCAGCCTGTTTCTTATGCCGGCGATCTTGCCAAACCTCGTAGATGATTGGAATGACTGACAAGAGCACAATCGCAAGCGCTACGAGCTCGAAGTTCTCTTTGACGAACGGCAAATTCCCAAAGAAGTAGCCGGCCCAAATAAAGATTGTGGTCCACAAGATGCCGCCAGCCACGTTGTAGGTCAAGAACGTCTTGTAGTCCATGTTGGCGATGCCGGCCACAAATGGCGCATAGGTACGCACAATTGGAGTAAAGCGCGCGAGTACAATCATCTTGGCACCGTGTTTGGCATAGAACTCGTTGGTCTTCTCGATATGCTCGGCCTTAACAAACGGCAGATTCCAATCGAGGATGCGCATGCCCACACGTCGACCGATTGAGTAGTTGACGGAGTCACCAACAATCGCCGCAATGGTTAAAATGACATACAAAACCAGCGGGTCAAGCCCAGCCGCAGGGTCAGCGGCGATGGCACCAGTGGCAAATAGGAGTGAGTCACCAGGGAGGAATGGAGTAATGACCAAGCCTGTTTCGCAGAAAATAATCAAGAACAAAATGACATTCGTCCACACGCCATATTGTGCCGTTAATGCCTTAAGTTCTTCGTCGATATTCAGAATAAACGACAAAATCTCGCTGATAAACTCCATCACACTCCCCTTCTATAGCTTGATATCACAAGTCAACGTCAGTTTTGACACATATCCTCCTACACAATAGTAGGATTTTGTCATTTACGCAAAAAATGTCAGCCAGGTATCACACATTTTTCAGTGAGATACCTGGCTGACACGCTACATTAATTCTCCCACGGGCGATAATCGTAGGTCTGATGGCGGAAGTAGGTGTTGTACAGTTCGGCATAATGCCCACCCTGCGTCAACAACGCCTCGTGGTTGCCTTCTTCGATGATGTCGCCATTCTTGAGCACCAAAATCCGATCAGCAGTACGCACCGTCGACAATCGGTGGGCAATCACGATACTCGTGCGCCCTTGCATCACCACATCAAGCCCATCTTGAATCTGCGCCTCGGTGAATGGATCAATGCTGGCTGTCGCCTCATCAAGGAAGAATATCGACGGATTGCGCAATAACACACGCGCCAGCGCCACCAACTGTCGCTGGCCGAGCGACAACCGACTGCCGCGCTCGCCCACGTCCGTCTTGAGGCCGTCTGGCAGGTCGTTAATCCAGTCGCCACGATCAAGTGACTGCGCTGCTTTGAGCACATCGTCATCGCTGGCATCAGGGCGCCCATAGCGGATGTTCTCCATCACGGTCCCCGAGAACAAGAACGGCACCTGTGGCACAAGCCCCGTATGCGTGCGGTAGGCGGCCAAATCGAGATCGCGGATATCTTGGCCATCAATCAAAATCTGCCCACTTTGAAACTCATAAAAGCGCAAGAGCAACTTAATCAAGCTCGACTTACCGGCGCCGGTATGGCCGACGATGGCAATCTTCTCGCCTGGCTTGATGTGCAAATTAAAGTTGCGAAGCACTACACTCTCTTCGTTGTAGGCAAAACGCACATTCTTGAAGATGACTTCGCCGTGCATCACGTCGACCGGCTTGCTATCCGTCTGCACCACCTTGGCCTCGGCATCCATCAAGGCAAAGACGCGCTCGCTGGCCGCCAAACCCAACTGGAATTGACTCCAGAACGAGGCAATACTGGTCAATGGGAAGAAGAACAAGCCCACGCTCTGGATGAAAAGGTACCAGTCACCAGGCGACAACTGATCGGGTGTCTCAATCGAGATCACACCGCCGTAATAGACCAAAATCACCAGCGCCAAGCCCGAGATGATGTTGAGTACCGGCCAAATTGTGCCAAAGATGATGCTCTGACGCAACTTGATACCATACTGCATCAAATTGGTCTCACGGAACTCGCTGTAAATCAACGCCTCACGACGGAAACTCTTGGCCACACCAATCCCACTCACCGTCTCGCTGACGGCACTGTTGACCAATGCACCGGCACGCTGCGCTTGCTGTGTCGCCTTGCGGGCAATCCGCCGAAACGCCAGCGCCGCAATGATGACCAACGGCGATACGGCCAGCGTGATCCATGCCAGTGTTGGATTCACAAAGAAGAGCGATACCGTCACTACCAGCACCAACATCACCTGACTCAGCAACTCGATGGTCAATGTCACCACCGACGAAAAGTCTTGGGTGTCGGAGAGCACGCGACTGACAACCTTGCCTGACGCATACTGATCATAGAACGACATATCGCGCGCGAGCACGGCATCCATCGAGTCCTCACGGACTTTGAGCACCACGTCGCCCACGGCAATTGCCGTGTAGCGCTGTCGAACGTAGTTGACCACCCAGCCGAGCAGGCCAAGTAACGTGATAATACCCGCCCAGACAAGCACAGTAATTAAATCCCCGCCATTGGTGGCGTCATCAATCCCGCGCGAAATCAAGATGGCCGACAACGGCGCAAAACTCGACCCTAATGCCGTGACTACTGCCACGATAACCATCGTTTTGATGTGCGGGCGGAAATATTCGGCAATGCGTCGCACCAAATCGCCGTCGCTATACTGACGATCGTATGCCTCTGCATCTAACCCATCAAGTACAAATCCCATTATTGTTTACTCCTACGCTGACTACTTGTGATCGTCGCGAGCAAAAATACGTCGGTATGACTCACTCGTGTTCATTAATTCTTCGTGGCTCCCCTGCGCCTCAATCCGACCTCGGCGCACCACCACAATTCGATCAGCCCAACGAATTTGTGCCAGACGGTGCGTAATCAATAACGTCGTACGCCCCTTGAGCACCTCGCGCATGGCCCGCTGAATTTGGTCCTCGGTTGCACTGTCAATGGCACTGGTTGAATCATCAAGAATCAAAATACGCGGGTTCGTCAAAAATGCTCGCGCAATCGCAATACGCTGACGTTGCCCACCCGAGAGGGTCACACCACGCTCGCCGACCACCGTATCGTACCCCTCTGGGAAGGATGAGATGAAGTCGTGTGCTTGTGCTTGTTTGGCCGCCCACTCGATGCGCTCGCGTGGAATCTCGCCACGGGCACCAAAGGCAATGTTCTCGGCAATTGTCTTTGAGAACAAGAAGATGTCTTGCTCGATCATCGAGATTTGTGAGCGGAGCGAATCCAGATTCCAACGTCGCACATCGACACCGTCAATCATCACGCGACCATTTGAGGCGTCGTAGGTGCGGTTGACTAATCGCGTCAACGTCGTTTTGCCGGAACCAGTCTGACCCACGATGGCAATCGTCTCGCCTGGATTGGCGTGGAATGAAATATCTGTCAGGATATTATTGTCACCGCTATACCCAAACGACACGCCATCAAATACCAACTCGCCCCGTACCTGATGCGACTCACCCTCAGGGTTCTCGTCCATCTCGGTTTCGGTGTTGATGATGTGCAAAATACGTCGGGCACCGGCCAAACCGAACTGCACTAAGGCAAACATGAAGAGTGATATAAATGTCGGGAATTGAAACAAACTTATGAGCGACATGAATGCCACTACCGCAGCTGTATCAATCGTCCCCAATGAGCGCAACCACATGGCATAACCGAAGGCCAAGCCTATCAATACGCCGTAAAAGAGCGCAGGCAGATAGCGTGCTTTGATTTCACCCTCTTGGACGAATAAATCGCGGTAACGAGCTGCCACCTTGCGGAAACGCTCAGCCTCGAATTTTTCACGTGCTGTTGCTTTGACCACCTCGATACCTTGAATGGCCTCTGACAATGTGGCACTTACTTGGCCATACTGCCCGCGCAACATGCCAGCCACCGGGCCGAGTTGACCGCTGTAGCGCATCAAGCCCCAAATCAACGAGATAACAAATACCACTGGCAACGGCAACAGCGTTGGACTCAGAGCTGCGATGGCAATTAGCGGCGTAATCAACTGCGTGGCAGCTTCAATAATCAGACTCAATCCCGGCGAAATCATTAGGTTCAACTGAGACACATCACCGGTTGCAGCTGCCATCAAGTCACCGACACGCTGACGGTTATGGAACGTCTGGCTTTTGCTGAGCAAGCTGATATACAGCTCCTCACGGGCATCGCGCTCCATGCGCGACGCTAATACCTCACGTACAACCGTATTGACCATATCGACGACTGCAAAAACTGCCCGGATACCGAGCAATGCCAATGAAACAACTAATAGTTGATCGAGCGGACCTCGAGCTTCAACGACTTTGAATGCCTCTTGAATCTGAAATGACGTGTAGGTAAACGCACTAATGGCAAAGATCGCCATCGCTGTAAACCCAATCGGCAAAAGTGGATAGCGCATCATGTGCGATACTACCCACCGCACTGCAGAGGTGCGATTGTAGGGATATTCGTTCCCCGTCCGGAATTCTCGTAACACGGTTACTCCTTAGCCCACCACTGAGAAATCACGCATACACATTCATACGCAGTTACTGCCAAAGTGTATGTATGCCGTGAGATTTACACACGAAACTGCATTGTAGCACAGTGTTACCACGCAAAAAGTCAATCTTGGCGATTTTTAGCTCATCTGTGTTGATTTGTGAATCTTATCCTGTTTTCTCGCCGAGTCAACACCTCTGCGTATTCTGCGCCTCCGCACGATATCTGTGGGGAGAGTGGTCATTCTTTTGTGCACACCGAGGAACGAGGCACAGAGGATTATCCCATCCCCAGTCATTACATGGCCAGCTCATACACACAATTGATACCATCATTGTTATCGCGCTGGCCGTGCAATCTTCTCCCTGGCGCTCAATGAATACCATCGAAGAAGTCTGCACGCCGGAACGGTGCGATTCGTTATCAAGGCCCACTGGCCGGCATGTAGTGACGCTAGGAGATGCATCCGTCGTCGCTGCGCGATACATGTGGGAAGTTACTTATTCAAGTACACGCCGAGTTACAGAGGCGCAGAGCTAACAACTCTGCGTACTCTGCGCCTCCACACGATACTTCTGTGGGGAATTACTTATACTTTTTGCATCTATAATAATCTCGATTCCACCTAGCACCACAAGGACGGTACCACATGCCTGATTTTGAGATTAGCGATTTGTCACTAGCCGAGGCTGGCCGTAATCGCATTGACTGGAACGAAGGCGATATGCCCGTACTACTCGGCATTCGCGAGCGCTTTCGCAAGGAACGCCCGCTCAAGGGCTTGCGGCTCTCCGTCTGTTTGCATATAACCGCCAAAACCGCCGCACTCGTACGCACCCTCTCCGCTGGCGGTGCAGAGGTCATGCTGGTGGCCTCAAACCCACTCTCCACCCAAGATG
Organism: Chloroflexota bacterium; assembly: GCA_046300655.1. Taxonomy (GTDB): domain Bacteria; phylum Chloroflexota; class Chloroflexia; order Chloroflexales; family Roseiflexaceae; genus UBA965. The sequence goes on from JBKCLM010000117.1 coordinate 20,424, forward strand.
ACGTCGCCGCCTCGCTCGTGGTCAACGACGAGATTCCCGTCTATGGTATGCGCGGCGAGTCGCTTGAGACGTTCCGCAGGCACGTCAATATTGCGCTCGACGCCAAGCCACATCTGCTGTGTGATGACGGCGCCGATCTGACCAGTGCCCTCCTACAACGTGGGCTCAACCCAGGCCAAATGCCTGTTGGTGCATCCGAGGAGACAACTGCCGGTGTCAAGCGCTTTAAAGCGATGGAGAAGCAGGGTGTCCTGCCGTTCCCCGTGATTGCTGTCAACGAAAGCCGTACTAAGCACATGTTCGATAACCGCTACGGCACCGGCCAAAGCGCCATCGACGGCATCATCCGTGCCACCAATCTGCTCCTCGCTGGGCGCACCGTGGTGGTCGCCGGCTACGGCTGGTGTGGCCGTGGCGTGGCGTCACGAGCTGCAGGGCTTGGTGCCCGTGTCATTGTCACCGAGGTCGACCCGGTCAAAGCGCTTGAGGCCGCCATGGACGGCTATCGCGTCATGCCCATGAGTCAGGCAGTTACCGAGGCTGATATCATCATTGCCGTCACCGGCAATCGCACGTTCGTCGGCACCGAGCATTTCGCCACCCTCAAAGATGGCTGTGTGCTGGCCAATGCGGGGCACTTTAATGTGGAGGTCGATGTCGCCGCACTTGAGCAACTCGCCGTCAGCAAAAGCCAGCCACGCACGCATGTTACCGCCTACCACATGGCCGATGGCCGTAAGTTCAACCTCGTCGGCGAGGGCCGCTTGGTCAATCTCGTGGCCGGTGAAGGCCACCCACCAGCCGTGATGGACATGTCGTTTGCCAACCAAGCCCTGGCCGCTGAGACACTGGCGCGCAATGCCGACAAGATGGCCAAAGTTGTCCATACGTTGCCAGATAGCGCCGACCTGATGATCGCCTCGCTCAAGCTCAAAGCGATGGGCGTGCGCCTCGATGCACTCACGCCCGAGCAACAACAGTACCTCAACAGCTGGCAAGAAGGCACCTAAATACTGAAATACCCCCGTAGGATTAAATCCCACGGGGGTACTGGAGTCTGACACCTATGCATACTGAATGGCTTACATCACTGCCCAAAGTAGAACTCCACATCCACCTCGAGGGGGCTATTCCATTACCCACATTATGGCAATTAGTCCAACAATACGGCGGCGACAACGAGGTAACAAGTGTCGCTGACCTTGAAAAACGCTTCGCCTACCGTGACTTCCCGCATTTCATTGATACGTGGGTCTGGAAGAACCGCTTCATCCGCACCTATGCCGACTTTACGTTGATTGCCGAGGCTGTTGCGCGTGATCTAGCAAACCAAAACATCCGTTATGTCGAATCACACTACTCGCCGACTGACTTTGCCCGGCACGGACTCGAAATCGGCGAGATTACCCGTGCCATCCGCACTGGGCTCGACCGCGTGCCCGAGATTACATTCAGACTCATCGCCGACGTGGTCCGCGACTCGCCAATTGAGCGCGCTATGCGCACCGTTGAGACCGTCGCCGAACTCAAGGAGTATGGTGTCATCGGCATCGGGCTTGGTGGGTCAGAGCAACTTCATCCACCGGGGCCTTTTGCGCCCGTATTTGACCGCGCCCGCCAACTCGGACTGCGCACCACCGCTCATGCCGGTGAGGCCGCAGGAGCCGATAGCATTTGGGGTGCATTGCGTGACCTCAAGGCTGAGCGCATCGGCCATGCCGCCCGCGCCAACGAAGATCACGCATTGGTCGATTACATGACGTCACATCGCATCCCGCTCGAGATGTGTCCCATCTCAAACTTACGCACAGGGGTGTATGGTGACATCGGCCAACACCCTGTCGGCGAGTTTATTGCGCGAGGCATGTTGGTGACCATTAATACCGATGACCCTAAGATGTTCAACAACACCATGGTCGACGAATATGCCCTACTCATGGAGCGCTTTGGCCTGACACAACCCCATGTGTGCACGTTGATTGACAACGCCATCACGGCAAGTTGGCTCGACGATGCCGCCCAAACGACGCTGCGACGTACGTTCCATGCTGACCCAAAATGGATTCACTAACGCGTCTGGCCAATAAAGCGTTTGGTGAACCCGGCAGCAAGCGTGATTGCCGCCGCCACAGCGTACATGGCGCCGATCCCGGCATACTCGAGGATGGGCGCCAGCAACCATGCGCCCACACCGATCCCCAAATCAAACGCCAAGTAAAAGGCAGCGGTTGCCTTACCCCGCGCCTCAATGCTATCGACATGAATGGCAATCAAGGCCGGGTGAAAGACACCACCACCGCTGGCAGTTAGTGCAGCTGCCACGAGCAACATCCACAACGAATCGGCCAGTGCAAAGCCGAGTAAGCCGGTGGCCATCACGACTGCGGCAGGGAGTAACACGCGGCGTCGATCAGGTAGATCAAGCAGGCGTCCAGTCGTCAGTCGTGTGAGAATGATGGCAACGCCATAGACGGTGTAGGCCAGGCCAAGCTGCTCAATGCCACGCTTTTCAGCGAGCAACGGCAAATATTGAAAGTATGCGCCAAAGCCGACACCAAATAATGCCGTTGTCGCCATGGCCGGCCATAACTGGCGCGGATACGTAAAGACCTCGCGCCAGATAAATTGTGTATCAGACAGCGCTTGCCGTGGGATTACCCACCAAATTAACAATCCTGCACCAATCGCCATGACACCACTAGACACAAACGCCCCCACAAGCCCAATACTCGGCAACATCGTGGTCACCACTGCAGGCACAATCGTTATCGCCACATTTGCGGCAGCCCCATACAGCGCCAAAAAACGGCCACGCTCGTGGTCACCAATCAGCGCAGAGACCAGCGCCGTTGATGCCGTGGTGAAGGCCACATATCCCGCCGCCTGCAGCATGCGCAATCCAAATAACACGGCTGGGTCAGCCGTCAACGGCACACCAAAGCCACCAATGGCGAGAGCTACGCTGCCAAACAAAATCACCGGCTTGAAGCCGTAGCGATCGCTGATATACCCTGCAAATGGGCGTCCGATCAATGAGGCAATCCCGAATGCCCCCATGATGACACCAATTTGCCAATCGGGGATACCCATGTCGGTCATATAGATGGGTAACGGCACGATCAGACTATAAAAGGCCGCAAAAAAGCTGACGGCGGCCACAAATGCCGCCCAAAACGACCTTCGCGATGCGTCCATTAATATCTCCAAACACTGATAGTGAATGACGGTATGATAGTTGATGATGGTAGTATCGCATATCGGCACTTTCACGCAAAATCGGTGATGACTTCATGGCGATTGCACGGCCTGTTGGTTTCTTCGTTTGTCTATCGCTTATACGCTAAGGCCATGCAATGACGGGCAGGCTGGGTATCGCTCATGAACCTGCAGGCCATGCAATGACGGGCGGGCGTGACACCCCCGTCGTGCAGTCGCTCCATCCCCACCGTCACTGCATGCCGGCCTTTGTCATCATGTACCGCATTCAAACTACTCCGGTGTGCAGTCGCCCTGTGCGTAGTGATGACCTCAATTAACGCTGGGTTCTTATCCGATAATTTTGGGATAAAGATCATCCCAAGATGGGTTATTTCGCTCAATTAACGCCACTTTCTGGCATCGCAGGCCATGTTTCAGTCGCTTTTCGGCACGAATTGCGTCCCACATTGTTGCATGAAATTCATAGTATACCAATCTATGAACATTGTATCGTGATGTAAATCCTTTAAATACACTATTTTTATGTTGCCATGTACGTTTTATCAAATTACTTGTCACTCCTACATATATAACACCTCTAAAACGATTCGCCATAATGTACGTTGCAGGGACTTTCTTCATAACTCACCTCCAACACATATACCGATCAATCGTATAAAAAAGGTACCCTTGTTACCCACAGCCACCACGCGGCCTGCAGATTAATTCAACAGCGTAGTCGTCTCATGGTATGTTCATTACTTTATGAGATTGCACGGCCAGCTCCTTGCACCTCATCCATCCTCATCGACTCTTTTTGGCGCTGGCCATGCAATGACGATGCAGCAGGGTGTCACTGCATACCGGCCATTGTCCTCACGTACCGCATTCAAACCACTCTGGCGTGCAGTCGCCCCATCCCCACCGTCACTGCATGCCGGCCATTGTCATCATGTACCGCATTCAAAGTACTCCGGCGTGCAGTCGCCCTGTGCGTAGTGATGACCTCATGGCGATTGCACGGCCTGCCGGTTTCCTCTTTTGTCCATCGCTCATACATCTGCAGGCCATGCAATGACGGGCGGGCGTGACACCCCCGTCGTGCAGTCGCTCCATCCCCACCGTCACTGCATGCCGGCCGTTGTCACTGAGGCACAGATGATTCCTTCCGGCGTGCAGTCGCTCTGTGCGTAGTGATGACCTCATGGCGATTGCACGGCCTGCCGGTTTCCTCTTTTGTCCATCGCTCATGCACCTGCAGGCCATGCAATGACGGGCAGGCTGGGTATCGCTCATACATCTGCAGGCCATGCAATGACGGGCGGGCTGGGTATCGCTCATACATCTGCAGGCCATGCCATTGACTACACACACACCCAAAAAATCATGTATACTTTAGTAACTTTATTAAGTAACGGAGGTTTGTTGTGACAGCCACTCTTTCATCAATTCAACAATGGCGCGAAGAGCAAGAGCGCAGTTTGCGCGCTGACGATAGCTGGTTAACCTTAGCCGGGTTATTTTGGCTCAACGAGGGTGAGAACACCTTTGGCAGTGGCGAGGATCAGCAACTCGTGTTCCCAGCTGGTTCATGCTTGCCCCATGTTGGGTCACTCATCCGCGAGGGTGAGAAAGTCACGTTACGTACTGCTCCAGGTGCCATGGTCACTCTTAACGGCCAACCAGTCACTGAAGCTGTGCTGACCGCTGACGGTGACGGCAAAAACCAGCCAGACATGATTCGCCATGACACACTGAGTTTCTTTGTGATTACGCGTGGCCACCGCGTCGGTATCCGCGTGCGCGACACCAATAGCCCGGTGCGGCGCAACTTCGCCGGGCGCGTCTGGTTCGATCACAGTCCTGACTACGTGGTCGAGGCTGCATTCACGCCGTACGAGGCCGGCAAAACCATTCCAATTCTCAACATTTTGGGCGACATCACCGACACCCCGTCACCTGGGTTTGTGACGTTTGCGCTTAATGGCCAGACATACACACTTGATGCGACTGCTGCCGGCAGCGGATTATTCTTCAATTTCCGCGACAAGACATGTGGCAAAGAAAGCTACGGCGCCGGGCGTTTTTTGATGGCTGGCGCACCCGTCGATGGCAAGGTGACGATTGATTTCAACAAGGCAGTCAATCCACCGTGTGCATTTACGCTGTTTGCCACCTGCCCAGTTGCACCACTACAAAACCACTTGCAAATCGCCATTCCAGCCGGCGAAAAGTACGCAGGCGAGCAACACTAATCAATCCACGGAACGCATACGGTGCGTACAAATCATTACTGAATACACAAACAGGTTGTACGATACACGTACAGCCTGTTTTAATAGGGAGCAACCATGTCACTTGACCTTTATACCCACCGATTTGTGCCTGCCACCGCCCCTGGACTCCCGACCATCCTTGCCTTGCACGGTACGGGTGGCAACGAGCACGATCTAATTGGTTTGACCCAGACAATTGCACCGGGTTGCGCCATCATCAGCCCTCGTGGCAACGTCAGCGAACGCGGCATGCCCCGGTTTTTCAAGCGCTTCGCTGAGGGTGTGTTTGATCTCGAGGATGTCCAGAAGCGGGCCGGTGAGCTGGCAACTTTTGTGGCCGTGGCTGCGACCGAATACCAGTTTGATGCCAAAAACGTCTATGCACTCGGGTACTCAAATGGCGCCAACATCGCCATAGCCACACTCCTGCTACATCCACAGAGTCTCCGTGGCGGCATCTTTTTGCGGGCCCAAATCACCTACAAGCCCGATGTACTTCCCAATCTTGCCGGCAAAGCGATCTTTATTGGGGCAGGGCGAGCGGACCAGCTAATTCCGGCTAATCAAAGCGATGAACTCCAGCAACTCCTCCAACGCACTGGGGCCAGCGTCACGCTCTCGTGGCAAAACGCCAATCACGGGCTGGTGCAGGGTGATGTCGAGATGGCAGCTGGGTGGTTTAATGCACTGATTGCGTAATTGCAACACAAAAGCGCCGGACGTGGAGTTATCCACGTCCGGCGCTTTGTCGTCATTAGCGCGACAATGTCTGCCAAATTGAGTCAATCGACTTGCCAACAAACTGCGCTGGGGCAATGCGTTGCCACTCAGCCTCAATCTCGTCAACCATGGTTGGACTCGCGACCGACTGCAACGTCATCTTGAACGCCTCAGCAGCGGCGTACTGCTCTTGGGTGAACATCAAACCAGCCGTTTGCTGATTGACCATGCCACGAATGGAAGGCTCAAACAGTGTGTAGAGTTGCTCAGCCTCGGCACGGATTGGTTCATTACGCGCCATAATTCCAAGCAGCTCAATCGTATGGCGATAGAACAGGCTTTGCAGGCGCTTACCCGTGGCATGCGATTGCAACACGTTATCACGGAACGCATAGAGTATCTGCATCTTACTCTGACCGCTCGCAGATGTGCCAAGCATGAGATCCATACTACACTGATTACAGTTTGGATTCTGACTTTCGTCACACGTATCGGCGACAATCGGCTCACTACTGCTAATCGGCATGGTCACTGCCTTATACGCATTGATACGGCCAAAACCAAGCTGATTATTAAACAAACCAGGCGTAGCAGAATCGGTGGAATTCTTGAGTAGCCACCACAATTGTGCTTGACTCATACCACGGGCAGACAACGCAAGCCCGGCGACACCGGCAACCATCGGCGAGGCCATTGATGTGCCCGACAGATCATCATATTCAGGTGTGGTGTAGGTACTGACAATGTCTTGGCCGGGTGCCACAATGTCCAAACCAGTACCATAGTTGGAGAAGTAGGCGCGTCCACCTGAGATATTCGTCGCTCCAACTGCCAGCACGCGCGACGATGACGCAGGGTAGCCGATTTTGTCAATCCCGTCGTTGCCCGCAGCTGCAATCATAAACAACCCACGCTCGTATGCATAGTTGATTGCATTTGCGATTGTCTCCGAACAGCCACAATTGGGATCCATCCCCAAGCTCATGTTCGCAATATCAGCACCTTGATCGGCTGCGTAACGCAATCCCTGAGCGATCACACTGACATCGCCGCTCCCCTCAGCATCAAGCACCTTAATCGGCAAAATCTCACAATTCGCACAAATACCGGCCACACCAATGCCATTATCTGTTGAGGCCGCCACAATACCGGCCACGTGTGTACCGTGTCCGTTGTCGTCATCGGCATTGTTATCGTTATTGATAAAATCGTAATCGATATCAGTACGCAATCGTGCGCCCGCCAAATCGGGATGTGCAACAGCCACGCCGGTATCAATCACGGCCACCATGGTGGTTGCTACCCCACGACTGACAGCCCATGCTTCAGTGACATCGATATCGGTGTCACCAGCATTCGCCAAGCCCCACTGCTCGGCAAACTTTGGATCTGGGATTCCCTCGTCAACAGGCTCAGTGATGATTGGCACATACTGGTTAATCCAACTTGTAACGCTCGTAATGTCGGTGTACAACCCTGGATTGCGATCGGTACACACCAGACTACTACTCGCCACACCAATCACATATGCGCCATTTCGTCCTTGCGCTGTCAGTGCAGCACCAACGTCGCTATTACACAGTTGTGTACGCGTTTTGTTGACCGCAGTAGGCGAGGCACATAACATACCTTCAAAAAACGCTGAACCCATCGAACGCTTACACTCTGGCACGCTCTTGATGCTTGCATCAGACTTGCGTAACGCAGGAATAACAGGCTTTATGCCGGGTCGACTCATTCCCCAACCAAACATGGTAGCGCGATTCACATCAATATCAGCAGACGACAACGCAATCGGTGCCACTTGAACGGTTTTGTTGAGTGTAAAAGGCACGCGTAACTCAAGCAAAGCAACGTCGTTCAATTTGATGATACGATCAAAACGAGGATGCTCTACCGCACGCAACACCTGCCGAATTTGCGCGCCACGCATAGTAAACGCGTCGCGTGCGCCTGCAGCCACCTCAATCGATTGTATGCGCCGCCCCTGAATACACTGCGCTGCCGTTAACACCCACTTGGCATCAATGACTGTGGCACTACAAATGGTCGAACGCGTCCCCTTGATGCGAATCATCGCCTGCCACGCGGCATCACCACTTGCCACCGTCACACCGTTCTTCTTGACGGCTTTTTCAGTAGATGGCTGTTCTAGTAGACGCACACGATAATTGATTTCAGCATATTCAACTTCAGGCAAATTCTCAGCATCGGCCATGAAACGATTCACATCAATACCATTAGGCAATGTGACCAACAGTGTTCCAACCAACCCATTGGCAAGTGCACGGCTGTCCTGTGCAAAGCGCGCATTATCGTAGAGGTGCGTAATACCGACGACTTGGTACTGTGCAGCCAACTGATTAATACTCGTCAAACCGCTACTCCGCGCGCCAACTGCCGTGCGTTGGACGCTCTCCGCATAGGTCGGCGTGACACCAATAATTACTTCACGCGTCGTTTCATCATTTGCCACAATTTGGCCAGCCTGTAATGGTGGCGACGTTCGCATCAGTACCGCTGTAAGCAACATGACGATTGCAAGTCCTAACCGTCGCCAATCAACCGAGTGAATCATCGCCACCACTACTTTCTTTGTTGGACCACAATATCAATATGTGGCACCGAATCAAGGCACGGAAACGTTATGTTGTAATCATAACGTCATTCTGCCATGCATGTGTGACAATTATGACGTAATCCACACCACATCTGGTTGCAACCACGCTGGCGCATAGCGCGCATTGGCCATGGAGATCGGCAATACTTCATCAGCAAGCTGAATACCCAACGCATCACGCATATACACCCGGCGCGCCTGAATCACCTGCCACAACTCAGGATCAAGTGCCGCCAACTCGGCTCGCAAAGTGACATCGGCCAGCACAACCGCATCCTCACAATTCAGTGCCGTGCCACTCGGCGTCTCGGTCGGGATAATGTCGCACTGAATCAAGGCCCCCGACACCAAAAGATCCATTGAACCTGGGCGAATCGGCGTATGACACCACTCGTCGATACTCCCAAGATGGCCCGGGTTGAGCGACGGTACAAACGGCGCACCACTGAGTGACTGCATCACCACATCGTGGATGTGCCCACCCTGCACACCAATCCGCAACGCCTCGTACCAAGCTTTTTGGGTGCGCATATATGGCGCTACGTAGGCCGTCAAAAAGTGATCACTCACCGTATCAGCCAACACGCCAGCCCGACAACACAAACCACCACGCAAACCGATTGCGGTCGTCACAGCATCGTTGAGCGCAAGCTGGCGGGCGCTCGGCGAGCGCAAACCAATCACATGCGTTTGACTGCCCGACATCATGCTGTGACAGGCAAGTGGATCACCCGTGTACTGCATGGCAGCGGCGGTCTGGTATTCGCTCATGCCCGGGCGGGCGGCGCGCACGATTCGGTCGACCATCTGTGAGGCACGTTGTGAGCCCCAGGCAAAATGCCGGATTTGGTGGGCGTCGTTGCGCGAACGCAGTCCAGTGCTGGGGTGGGTCATGCAGTGTGTTACGTCAAGCAAACGACAATTCCCGCCACAGGCGGCCTTGATGGCGCTGAGCACCATGGCCGGCACGAAGGCGGGCTCATCGCTGTCGCGCTCACTCGGCTCAAGGTACTTCCAGCCGACCACACCCACCGATGCACCTTCGTGCAGGCCGATTTGACGCAACACAGCGCTCAACTTGGGTTGTTGGGTGCGGTCTTGGCCCATCAAGCCGAGACTTTGGCTGAGGTAGTAGGGCAAATCGGGGCCGAGCATCGACACATAGCCGACACCCTCGTTACCCACGATGATGGCGCGCTTGGGGCCAATCACGACGATCGCCTCCTCAAAGCGCGGATCGAAATTGCTCAAAAAGGTAATATCGGCGGCGTGCTCGCGGTCGCCGTAAATCACGACCCAATTGCAGCCAGCGGCTGTATACAAGGCATCAAGGCGGGCTTCGTAGACAGCAGCAGGGATGGTACTCGGGGCAGAGTGTGTCAAATACGTCGGCATCGGTCGGTAGTGCAACATTGCATCTTCTCCTCAAAAAACGGGCTAGCGCTATTATACGCTAGCACTAGGTGTATGGCTGATGTATGGGATGAAAACGGGCGCCCTGTCGGACGCCCTTACGACATGCGGGGCGCCGCAAGCGACGCCCCTACGATGCGGGATGATGCACAATCA
>JBKCLM010000118.1:0-11695 GCA_046300655.1 Chloroflexota bacterium
GTTGCTTGGTGATGATGCTGCCGTGATACGGAGCTTTTTCAAAGTCGACAAATCACCAAACTTCGAAGAACATCTCTATGTACTCCAGCGTCGCATTAAATGGCAGGAGTTTGCTCGTCATCTCCATCTTTCACCGAATACCCTCATCGAGATGCGCGATCGTGCAATCGTTACGCTGAATTCCCACCGGAACATGCGAATACGACCACACTGTGATACGAAGATTATTGCGTCGTGGAATGGGTTAATGATTACGGGGTTGGCCAAGGCTGGCCAATATGTGGGGCAATCGAACTGGTTGATACTTGCCCAAACTGCGCTTGATTTTGTACGAACTGAAATGTTCGTTAATAATTTGCTCTATCGTATCTGGAAAGACAGCGAGCGTGGACAGACCATCGGATTCCTCGAGGATTATGCCAACGTCGCTGAAGCTGCGCTGACTCTCTATCAAGCAAATGGAGAATCGCGGAATCTGAAATTTGCGATTGAGCTTGTACATCAAATCGTCCAGCGTTTTTATGACAATACAGAATCACGCATGTACGATACCTCTGATTTACATGAGCAACTGATTGTGCGACCATCCGAACGCACCGATAATGCAATTCCGAGTGGTACCGCAACCGCAATTGATCTCCTACTACGCATAAGTATGATTACCAATGAGCCGTACTACGGCATGATTGCCGAACAACTCTTGTCATCCTATGCACTACTCATAGAACGTTGGCCACATGGCTTTGGTAAAGTGCTACAAGCTATGGAACGTTCGATTACGCCGAGTATGGAGATTGTGATTGTAGGGCACGGCAAATTGACGAAGCTAGTGCATGCACATGCACCACTCCATGCATTGATTGTATATGCAGACCATAATCCTGATTTGTTATTATGTCAAAACAAAGTGCAGAAAGACAATCTGCAAACGGTGTATGTGTGTCGCAACTATCAGTGTAAACAACCGCTCACCACAGAGCATGAATTGTTATCTGTGCTTGCCGAGTAGTAACATGAACGTCTTTTGTGTGGTCTATGTTGCTACCACCATTGGCCACACAAAGTCAACTGTGAAACGCCCATCCTGCCACGATACCGTGAAATAACGCTGGCGAATAATCTCATCAACATCAGCCTGAAAGACATGGGCCACAATGTCAGCGCAGATACCGAGCCCAAGTCCACTCCCTGTAGTCGACAGTGGCATTAGAATTAATCGATCAGGCACATTAGAAGACAATCGTGAGAGCTCTTCAACTTGTATATCTGTAATAGCATTACTCACCGAGAATTGGATAAGTTCTTGAGAATTGTCAAAATATGTTATGTTAATTTCAACTGCATGATTTGGCGTGTGACGCACCGCATTATTTACAAGATTATAGACAACGCGTTCGAGTGCGGCTAATTCAATCACAGAATCTGCGATGTAGCCATATACGTTCGACTGGCATGTTATATGTGCCGATTGACCACTATCAATCCGGTATAGGACATTTCGCCAGTGCTGGACGAGTATATCAATCGGTTGTGGCAAAAAGAGTTCGTCGCGAGTATAGCGGATACGATCCAAATCAGAAATTGCCGTGCGAAGCATTTTTGCGTGATCATTGGCCAGAAGTACCATTTGGGGAATGTCTTGAGCGTGCAAATCACCAGATTCAGCCAATTGAAGATACAAGCTGAGCGATGACAACGCTCCGCCACGTAAATCATGGATTACACGATGCACACGCGCACTGTCAATAAGGGTGTGCGTGGGAGTCACTTCACGAATCGCACTGATCATCTGACTCCACTTAGCAGTCAAGACAAAAGTACGCAAGCGCCTCTCTGCCATAGTAGTGGGGAATTCCGGATTATCAAGCCATGGGCGTAGTAAGTAGGTGAGTTCGACTAGATGGCGGTACAGTTTGCGGATAGCACGACGGGCTTTAAGCGGGACATCGTACAATGACAATTCGATGTCCTGGGCATGATATCGGCTTCGTCTGAGCACCGTGAGATAGCGCTGCGCATGAATTTGATGCGTAGTTGACGACAGATACGGCTGCATATCACCTCATTTGATGAAGTGCGCCACAGCCTCAGTGATATCAGAGAAACAATAATCTACATAGGGTGGAATGATGTCGGAAGTGGCCCCGGTCTTGATGTAAACCGTCGTCATTCCGATTGCTTTCGCATAGTGTAAGTTATGTAGCGTGTCTTCGAAGAGCACTGCATCGTGAGCACTACTTGCTACTACATCTAACGCAATTCGGTATGCTTCTGGATGTGGTTTAGGTTGAAATTGCATTGCACGGATATCAATAATCGGGAACGATGTGTGTGTAAAACCAATTTTATGTAATATACGCGACGCATGCTCAAGCGGAGAATTGGTAAATACAGCCCACGGGAGTGAACAATTTAGCAACTGATGAACCAATAACGGATTAGGAGTGATGAATTGCTCCGCATGGATATCGTGAACATCCGCCAGATATGCCTCAACATCGACCTGATGATGGGTCTGCAGACCACGCAGGGTCGTGCCATATGTCTCAAAGTAGTGTTGACGGAGTGATTTGGCCTGTTGGTCAGGCAAACCAGTTAAATGAGCTACGTATGCGTTCATACGATGTTCTAGAGCTTCGGTTACGCCAGCGTATGCTGGATACATAGTATTATCGAGATCGAACAATAACGCTGGCATAACCTGTGCTTCTACTATTAACGAACAGATGTATCGTAGGCATCGGTAACGTTGAGATCCCCAGGAATCAACGCCATTTGCACTAAGAGGTCATGCGTATTCCGCCAATTTGCTTCCTGAATTACGCCAACGTCAGCAGCCTGCCAGAGTGAAACAGTCGACTCAAGCACTGCTAAACCAATCACAGGGTCTATCTGATTCGCCTCGGGAATGGCAGCGAGTGCAGTTTGATATGATTGATTTGGCTTCTCACTTACCGTGTTCATACCTTTGATTAACGCGCGAGTGAACTTCTCCACCAATTCGCGGTCATCTTCAAGTGTCTTCTCACTGACAATCACGTGATCAGAGGCGAGTGGATACCGATCACTTACTTTAATCACTGCTACATCAACTCCTGCATTGGCCAATTGGATTGGCTCATTGTTGATGTACCCGCTTACGATATCAACTTTATCATCAGTCAAAGCGGCTACCTGTGCAAAACCCACTTCTTGAATGGAGACATCGTCTTCGGTAAGGTTACTTGCGCGCAAAATGGCCTGTAAGCCGATATAACTTGCACCAAAACGTCCAGGTATGCCGATTGACTTACCACGGAGGTCTTCTGCTGAGGTAATCCCAGTTGCTTTTTTACTAATAAAACCAATTGGGAACGCTTGCGTTGTTGCCATGACTGCTTTGACGGGAAGACCTTTGCTACGGGCTAACAAAATCGAATCAGCACTTGCAAGGGCAAATGTGATTTGATTGTTGGTTGCAATGCGTTGCACAACATCGTTTTCGAAGTTGTAGTCAAACGTCACATCAAGTCCTTCTTCGGCAAAATAGCCCTCGATGTCGGCAACATAAAAATGCGCAAACTGAATATTAGGAATATACGGCATTCCTACCACTATTTGACGCAATTCACTAGTGTTTGACGCAGGCGTGGCACACGCACTCAAAACGAGGATCAGGGCAAGCAACAGAGCAACACGAAGACGCTGACGCATACAACCATGTACCTACTATGATAAAAGAATCCTACTCGTATTATAAGTATTTTTCCGACAAATAATTGACATATTAATCTTGCCCATCTGCGATTGCGTAAATTTTTGTGGCGAGATGTTTAATAATTAGATGAAATACAGTAGTTATGACAACTAATAATGTAATGGACACAAAGACCAACGTTGTGTCAAATAATCCACGCGCAACATTTATAAGCGCACCTAGTCCATCCCTACCGCCCAAAAACTCGCCAACGACTGCTCCTGTAGTCGCAAGCGCCATTGATGTTTGAATGCCACTAAGTATTACCGGAGCTGCTTGAACAGATTCGAGATAGATAAACGTCTGTACGCGTGATGCACCATACAGCCGTGCAACCTCACGTAATTCAGGGGCAATGCGGTCAAGTGCGGTGTAGGTGGCTGCATAGATTGGGAAGAACGTAATAATCGTGGCTACCCATACACGCGCCCAATACGTTTCGGGAATCCAAATCAAAAACAGCGGCGCAAGCGCAATGACAGGAATTGCTTGACTCCCCATTGCAAGCCAGGCCAGATGATCGCGGATGAACGGGTCGTGATAAAAAATCCACCCAACGGTCACACCAATCATCGCGCCTAGCAGGAGACCATGCAACGACACCAACAGCGTCACTGCGATATGCGCCTGTAGATACGGCTGAGTGAGTTCATTGAGGAGACGCTGGATGATACGATGAGGGGCAGGCAGCAAGAACTCGGGCAGTTGAAATAGAAATACAGCCAGTTCCCATAGTATAAGCAACAGAACAGCCGTACGCACTGATTTCATAGGCGCGCACTCATCGGGAATCGAGATTATTGGTTGATGACCGGCGAAATAACACGGCAAGTGGGAACTTGATGAGCGCAGTAAAAATGCGCTTGTAGCGCCACGGTTGTTGAATCAAGCGCCATAACCACTTAAGACCCACCTTGTGCATCCAATTGGGTGCTTGGGGCACAAGACCTGTAATTTCATCGAATGTCCCACCCACACCTATGGCTAAACGCACATTGAGGAGTGCCTGATTGCGCGCTATCCATAGGTCCTGGGCCGGGTGGCCATACGCAACGAGCAAAATGTCAGGGTTTGCATCAAGCACCTGTTGCTGTACATATGGTTCCTCAATAATGCTTGGTGAACCTGCATATGTACCAGCAACTTGGAGGCCAGCATAGCGATGGCGTAACACTTGCGCGGCTTTTTCGGCGACACCAGGCGCAGCCCCAAGAAAGAAGATGCGCCAGCCACGGATAACGGCCTGTTTGGCCAAACGTTCAACCAAAGCCACGCCAGTCACACGTTCACGTATGGGCGTGCCGAGCCAACGAGCAGCCAACACGATCCCCACACCATCAGCGGTGGCCAATGAAGCATCATTTAACACTTGCATGAATCGCGGATCACGCTGCGCCTCCATGACAAACTCAGGATTCACCGTCACTACTTGGTGCAGTTGTCCATCATTCATCAGGGTATCAATGTACTTCACCGCTTCGTTTTCGGTGACGTCATCAATTGGAACATCCAAGATATAAATGCGCTTCATTGGCCTCGTCTCACTATGCAATCCGTGCAACAATTGCCGCACCGACACTCTTGGTGTCAGACACTGCAGCACCCTTGGCAGCTACATCCCCGGTAACGATACCAGTCTCGAGAGTGGCATAGACGGCCTTCTCAATTGCCTGAGCCTCTGCCTCGAGCCCGAGTGAATGACGGAGGAGCAATGCAACACTAAGAATCGTCGCCATGGGGTTGGCAATCCCCTTACCGGCAATATCCGGAGCCGAACCATGAATCGGCTCGTACAAGCCCATACGGGTTGGACCACCACTATCGGCACCAAGCGAGGCGGACGGTAACATACCCATCGAACCGGCGAGTTGCGAGGCCTCGTCCGTCAAGATGTCGCCGAACATGTTCTCAGTTACGATGACATCGAAATCAGCCGGTCGCCGAATGAGATGCATCGCACATGCATCAACGAGCATGTGTTCGAGGGCGACATCAGGGAATTCCTCGGCCATTACACGGGCAGTCGTTGCACGCCACAATCGTGATGTCTCGAGCACATTAGCCTTATCAACGGAGACCAATTTTTTCTTACGGCCACGCGCAATTGTTGCGGCAGCCCGAATGATGCGTTCAACCTCACCGGTAGTATAGACACAGGTGTCGATGACGATCTCGCCTGACTCATGTGGTGAACGCTTCTTCTCGCCGAAATAGATGCCACCGGTCAACTCGCGAACAACGACCATGTCAACATCCTTCAAAAGCTCAGGACGGAGTGGTGAGGCGGCAAGTAACTTCTCATGAATCGTGACAGGACGCAAATTCGCAAACAACCCGAGCGCTTTGCGAATACCGAGCAAGCCTTGTTCGGGGCGCACCTTCGCTGCAGGATTATCCCACTTAGGACCACCCACGGCGCCGAGTAGGACAGCATGGGCGCTCGTACACGCGTCAATGGTCTCTTGAGGGAGTGCAGTACCATGCGCATCAATGGCACATCCACCAAGCAGGGCAGTGCGAATCTCGAAGGTGTGGCCGTAGACTGCGGCAACTCTGTTCAGGACCGCCACGCCTTCAGCGATTACTTCTGGCCCAATGCCATCTCCTGGCAGTGTGGTGATAATTGCGTTCATACTAATCCCATCGTATTAACACGTGGTGCACGTGTAGTTTCGAATTGCGACACATCAGCATCGGCCGATGCCAAAAAGCCCAGCTGATCGACACCATTCAGCACGCAGTACTTGGCGAATGGCTCAATCGGGAAGTTGATGCTCTCACCGTCTGGCAATGTGACCGTTTGATTCTCGAGATCCACAGAGATGTTAGCATGCCCAGGATTCTTGGCATCCTCTTCGACCAGATAGTTGTAGACGTTCTCCGGTATCACAATCGGCAACACGCCGTTTTTAAGCGAGTTATTACGAAAAATGTCGGCGAAGTAGGTACTCAGCACCGCCTTAAAGCCGAAACCCTGCAACGCCCATGGCGCGTGCTCGCGTGATGAGCCACAGCCGAAGTTATTGCCTGCCACCAGCACCTCAACACCTTTGGCGAATGGTTGATTGAGCACGAAGTCCGGATTTGCATTACCGTCGTTATCGTAGCGCCAGTCAGCAAACAGGCTATCGCCAAGACCGGCCTTGTTGGTCGTCTTGAGGAATCGCGCCGGAATAATCTGGTCGGTATCGACATTCTCAACCGGGAGCACGGCATAGCGTGCAGTATATGGTACAAATTTATCCATTTATTCACCTCTTAGTGCAAGTACATCCATCATGGTGCGATGGCGGACTGCGTCACCGACAACACTTACACCGGCATTCATTAACACAAGGCCAATGGTGCCACGCCAAAACCACGATTTGGCATTACTTTTGCGCGATACCGCATCGCCTGCAATACTGAAACCGAGACCGATGAGCATCAAGCCCAGTGGCGCTTTGAGGAGCCACTGCGACCGATGTTCATTATGAGAGGATTTCACGTGGGTCACTGACTACCCCCTTGATGGCGCTTGCAGCAGCGGTTAACGGGCTAGCCAAGAAGGTGCGCCCGCCCTTACCCTGACGACCCTCAAAGTTCCGGTTGCTGGTTGACACCGCATACTGACCGGGTTGTAGTTGATCACCATTCATGGCAATACACATCGAACAACCGGCTTCGCGCCACTCGGCACCGGCCTGTCGGAAGATATCAGCCAAGCCCTCTTGTTCAGCTTGTTTCTTGACTTGCTGTGAGCCGGGCACCACCATCACACGCACGCCTTGAGCAACTTTGCGATTTTTGAAGACCTCTGCAGCCAAGCGTAAATCAGAGATGCGTGAGTTGGTGCAGCTGCCGATGAAGACCACATCAACCTTTTTGCCGAGCAGAGACTGGCCTTGTTGCAAGTCCATATACTTGAGGGCCTTCTCGAGGCCAGCTTTTGACTGATCATCGTGCATATCGGTAACAGTTGGCACTGTTGCGGTAATAGGCATACCCATGCCAGGATTAGTGCCATAGGTAATCATCGGCACAAGGTCATTGGCATTGAGCTCTACTACGGCATCGTATTTGGCACCTGGGTCGGTCTTGAGAGTTGACCAATCGGCGACTGCGGCATCCCAATCGGCTCCTTGTGGGGCACGTGGGCGGCCTTTGATATAATTGAAGGTCACCTCATCTGGAGCAATCAAGCCAGCACGAGCACCGCCCTCGATTGACATGTTACAGATGGTCATGCGCTCTTCCATGCTCAAGGCACGGATGGCCTCGCCGGTGTATTCAACCACATACCCGGTGCCACCGCCGACGCCGATTTTGGCGATGATGGCAAGAATAATATCTTTTGCGCTCACGCCAGGCTTTAGCTGACCGTTCACGCGAATTTCCATGGTTTTGGGCTTGCTCTGGAGCAAGCATTGGGTGGCCAACACATGACCGACCTCGGAGGTACCAATACCGAAGGCGAGCGCACCGAACGCACCATGCGTGCTGGTGTGGCTGTCACCACATACAATTGTCATACCAGGCTGGGTCAATCCCTGCTCAGGTCCAATGACGTGCACGATACCTTGGTTCTCTGTACCGAGGGCAAATAGGGGAATTCCAAAATCGCGACAGTTCGTCTCAAGTTGGGTTAACTGCGCTTGAGCTTGGGCGTCTTCAACCGGGATGATACCGTTTGCATTGCGTGGCGTGGTCGGCGTCGAGTGATCCATGGTGGCAATTGTCTGCTCAGGTCGTCGTACTTTGAGCCCACGTTGACGGAGCTCCGAAAACGCCTGTGGTGAGGTAACTTCATGCACCAAATGCAAGTCAATATAGAGGATGGCTGGTGTCAACTCTGTTTCAGGGCGCACCAAGTGACGATTCCAGATTTTTTCGAACAGCGTTTGTGGGGCAGATGACATTTCAGGCTCCTCACTAGAGAACGAACACGACAGACAGTGCTACTTTGAGGCAGCACTGCCTGTCAATATCACTATTATACGTAATCCAACCAACCATGCTTGTCTTCAGCTTTGCCATCAAACAACCCGAAGAAGCGTTCTTGCACTGCAGCCGTGATCTCGCCACGCTGGCCGTTGCCGACGAGCATCTTGTCGACGGAGCGGATTGGCGTGACTTCGGCGGCAGTACCCGCAAAGAACAACTCATCGGCGATGTAGAGCACTTCGCGTTGCATCTCTTGCTCACGTACCTCAATCTTGAGGTCCTTAGCAATCGTCATGATGGCATCGCGGGTGATACCTGGCAAAATGTTGTTAGTGACAGGCGGGGTGTACATGACGCCGTCACGCACCACGAACAGGTTCATACCCGAACCCTCGGCGACGTTGCCCTTGGTGTCGAGGGCGATACCCTCATTGTATCCGTTACGCAACGCCTCGTTTTTGATTAAGTACGATGAAAGGTAGTTGCCACCGGCCTTGGCCATGGTTGGGATGGTATTGGCGGCCAAGCGGTTCCATGATGAGACCATCACGTCAACGCCGTTTTTAAGGCCATCAGCACCCAAGTATGCGCCCCACTCAACGGCGGCAACCATCGTCTCGATGGGGTTGTTCTTGCCATCGAGGCCGAGTGGCCCCTCGCCACGCCATACAAGCGGACGCAAGTATGAGTTGGTGAAGCCGTTGGCTTTGATGACATCACGACACGCCTGTGAGATTTGTTCGGGTGTAAAGGGAATCTCCATGCCGTAGATCTTACAGGAGTCCCATAGACGGCGAATGTGCGGTCCTAGACGAAAAATCGCTGTACCTTTGGGAGTTGGATATGAGCGAATACCCTCAAAGATTGATGAACCATAATGCAACGCATGCGTCATGACGTGTACGTTGGCCTGCTCCCACGGAATCATCTGACCCTTGAACCAAATGTGTTTCGGTGCCATCCTGCAAACTCCTTTGTTGTATCCACGAACACAGAACCAATTCTCACACCAGACTACCGAGTTGATTGCAACCGGGTAGCTATAGCATAGCACACGAAGTTATCGTGTGAATGTTGCATTATGTCGAACAATCGCAAGTTCGAGCGCATCCCAGAGTGCTTGCCAACTCGCCTCGAGGATGTTCTCCGAGCAGCCGACCGTCGTCCAACGATCCTCACCACGGGCCGACTCAATCAAGACGCGAGGCCGAGCCGCAGTACCGAGATGTTCATCAACGATACGCACTTTGTAGTCAGCAAGTACCACCTCGGCGAGCATTGGATATGTCGGCACCAGCGCTTTGCGAATGGCACGGTCTAAGGCATTAACAGGGCCATCACCCTCAGCGGCGGTGTGCATTTCTTGGCCATTGACACTGAGTTTGACCATGGCTTGTGAGCGCATGCCGTCACCGCGTGCATCGACGATGACGGTAAAGTCACGCAATTCGAAAGGCGCCACATAGCCCTCAGTATTGCGCCGGATGAGCATCTCGAACGAGCCATCAGCTGCCTCAAATTGGAGCCCTTGTTGTTCAAGCTCTTTGATGCGCTGCAAAATCGCCCGCTCGTTACCGTCAATCTCGAGTCCCAACTTGGCTGCTTGCATTTTGATGTTATTGCGACCGGACAGCTCACTCACTACGATGCGCATCTCGTTACCGACCAGTGCCGGATCAATGTGCTGGTAACTATCAGCAAACTTTGCAACCGCTTGCGCATGAATACCGCCCTTGTGCGCAAAGGCACTTCGACCAACGTACGCCGCATGATGATCGGGATTGAGATTGACAATGTCTGCCACAGTGTATGATAACTCGCTCAGTCGTTCCAATTGCGCCACATCAAGACAGTAGTAACCGCGCTTGAGTTGCATGTTTGCAATCAGCGGGATGAGATCCATGTTGCCACAGCGCTCACCAATCCCATTGATTGTGCCTTGGACGTGGAGTGCCCCGGCATCGATGGCGGCCATTGCATTTGCCACCGCAAGTGCACCGTCATTGTGCGTGTGAATGCCTATAATTGGTGTCAAATTGGCCTGGTCAAGATAGGCGCGCACAGTTTTGACGGCAGTGGCAACTTGATCGGGTAACGAGCCACCGTTGGTATCACACAATACGACCACATGCGCACCAGCCTGAGCGGCAGCGAGAATGGTAGAAATGGTGTAGTCGGCATCAAGGCGATAGCCATCAAAAAAGTGTTCGGCGTCGTAGACGACCTCTTTGCCTTTGGCCACAAAATAGGCCACGCTGTCGGCAATCATGCGTACATTTTCGGCGCGTGTGGTCTCAAGCACATGTTCAACATGAAGCACCGAACTTTTGCCGACAAGTGTAACTACCGGAGTTTTGGCATCGTCGAGCGCCCGTATATTTGGGTCGTTGTCACATGTATTTTTGGCGTGGCGCGTACTGCCAAACGCTGCAATTTTGGCCGTTTTCCATGACATCGTGGCAGCACGACGAAAGAATTCAGCGTCCTTGGGATTTGAACCTGGCCAACCGCCCTCGATATAATGAAAGCCCATACCGTCGAGAATTTGAGCGATTTTAATTTTGTCGTCAACGGACAACGATATACCCTCGCGTTGTGTACCATCGCGGAGTGTGGTGTCGTAGAGCCAAAGCGCAGTCATTTTGTTTCTTCCTTTTGTTGCCAGCATGGGTAACTCCCAAAAATCTTCAAGAACCCGGTTTGTTCTCGCATTTTTTGCAACGCTGCAGCAATATGAGGGTCAAAACGATGACCATTTATGTCTACCAAAAAGATGTACTCGCCTAAGACCGCTTTTGAGGGGCGCGACTCAAGCTTTATCATGTTGATGTTCGCCTCGGCCAAAAACTGCAACGCGCGTACGACTTGGCCAGCCTCGTCTTCACGGTTAAATCCGAAGCACAAGCTGGTTTTGTCATCGCCGGTAGGAGTATGATCGGCAACAGCCAACACCACAAATCGGGTCACGTTATGCGACCGATCCTGAATGTCGGGCCACAAAATTGTCGCACCGGTTAATTCAGCTGCACGCGAGGT